>JALYMB010000237.1 GCA_030773935.1 Actinomycetota bacterium
GGTAGGGCCACTGGGCGATCCCCCAGCCCGCCACCACCGAGCCCACGGCGACGGCGGCGGCGACCCGGGCGGCGCGGTCCCGCCGCCGCAGGATCAACAGCAGCGACGCCACCCCGCCCGCGGCCGACAGCGCCACCAAGGGCCAGGCGTCCTCCCGCATCCCGGCCCAGAGCTTCGGCGCGTCGATGGCGACGACGAGGAGCCCCACGGCGGCCAGCGCACCCGCCACCAGCGCGGTCCCGATCGCGCGGGTGCGGAAGATCGCGGCAAGCTCCGGGTCGCCACGCTGGTCGGCCTCCACCGTGAGGTACACCGCCGCCAGATACGCGCACATCGCCAGCGCGAGCAGGCCCGCCGCGATCGACAGCGGTCCCGTCCACGCGGTCCACAGGCCGGCGCGCACCTCGCCGCCGGGGCTCACCCGGATCCGGCCCGATGCCAACGCCGCCCCCGCCATGCCCAGCACGACCGGCGTGACGAGCGACGCGATCCCGAACACCCGGGTCCACCGGCGTTGCCACCCGCCTCCGAGCTCACCGTGGGAGCGGAAGGCGAACGCGGCACCGCGGAACACGATGCCCGCGATCGCGACGCTGAACGGCACGTACAGCGCCACGCCCAGCGCGGCGAACGCGGGCGGGAATGCGGCGAACAGCGCCGTGATCACGAAGATCAGCCAGACGTGGTTCGCCTCCCACACGGGTCCGATCGCCTCCGCGATCAGGGTCCGCTCTCGTTCGCGGGCGGGACCGCGAGCGAGCAGATCCCAGACCCCCCCACCGAAGTCCGCGCCGCCCAGGAGGATGTAGAGCGTCAGGCCCAGCCCGATCGCCGTCAGGATCCCGACCTCCAACGCGGTGGCGCTCACGGCGCGGTCTCCTCGGTCTCCACCGGCTCCACCTGCCCCCGGGGCGTTCGCGCCAGCTGGAGGAGCAGCTTGGCGCAGGCGAACGCCAGCAGCACGTACACGCCGACCGTGGCGGCGAGCTGCAGACCGATCCCGGGCCGCGTGGTGACGGCGTCGGCGGTGCGCATCACGCCCTGCACGATCCAGGGCTGGCGGCCAACCTCGGTGACGATCCATCCGGTCTCGATCGCCACGAACGACGCGGGCCCCGCGAGCACCGCCGCGCGCAGGAACCACCGACCGTCGGGCAGCCGGCCGCGGCGCATACGGGCGGCGAGCGCCCAGATCCCCAGCCCCAGCAGGCCGAACCCGATCGCCACCATCAGCTGGAACGCCAGGTGCACCAGGATCACGTTGGGGCGATCCGCCGGCGGCACGACCTTCAACCCGGTCACGACCGCGTCGCTGTGGCCGTATGCCAGCCACGAGAGGCCCCCGGGGATCTGGATCGCGAAGACGGTCTCCTCGCGGCTGGGGATCGGGATACCGCCGATGTGCAGCGGGGCGTCGGGCTGGGTCTCCCACTGCGCCTCCATGGCGGCGAGCTTCACGGGCTGTTGCTGCCCCACGAGCTTGGCCGCGAGGTCGCCCACCGCCACCTGCACCGGCGCCAGGGTCAGCCCCAGGGCGAGGCCGGTCGCCAGCCCCCGGCGATGGTAGGTGTCGCGCCGTCCCTTCAGCATCCCCACGGCGTACACGGATGCGACGCCGAGGCCCGTCGCCATGTAGGCGGCCAGCATCATGTGCGTGGCCATCACCGGCATCGAGGGGTTGAGCATGGCTCTGATCGGCTGCACGTCCACGACTCGTCCGCCCGCCGACAGCTCGAACCCGACCGGTGACTGCATCCAGGAGTTCGCTCCCACCACGAACACGGCGCTGGCTGCACCGGAGATGGCCACCGGCCAGCCGCAGAACCAGTGCCTCCAGGGCGACAAACGGTCCCAGCCGTACAGGTAGATCCCCAGGAAGATCGCCTCGATGAAGAAGGCGAACGCCTCCAGCGCGAAGGGCAGGCCGATCACGGCGCCCCACCGGCCCATCAAGCCCGGCCAGAACAGGCCCAGCGCGAACGAGAGGACCGTGCCGCTCACCGCCCCGACGGCGAACAAGATGCCGAACGCCCTCGCCCATCTGCGCGCGAGCGCCATCCACACGGCATCCCCGGTCCTGTTCGCGCGGAACTCGGCGACCAGGAGCATCAGGGGCAGGCCCACGCCGAGCGACGCGAACACGATGTGGAACGCCAGCGACACGGCCATCTGGATCCGGGCCGCTTCGAGGGACGTCAGAGCCAGCACGCTGCGCAGATCACCTCTAGGGGTCGCCTCCCGGCAGTATCTCAGCGGTGCGGGCGTCGCCCGGCGGCCTAGATGTAGCCCGCCGCGGGCGGGTCCTCGACCTTCCGACTGCCGTCGGCCCGCGTTTCGTCGGACGGGTCCGTCGTGGCCGGTGTCGCGGCGACGTTCTCGGGGGTCGTCGGATCGCCCGAGGCGCCCGGGCTCGCCGCGGCCGAGGGCTCCTCGCCGAAGTACGTCCTGCCCCCGAACGTCCTGTTGAGCTCGGAGTCCCAGAAGTTGCCCGCCAAGCTCACCAGGCTCACCGCGTGCGCAACCTGGTCCCGATCGAGGCTCTCCGCCAACAGCTCCATCACCAGGATGACCTGCCGGTCCGACCAGAAGGCCCGCACGAAGGGCACATTGGCGTTCACATCGTTCAGCTTGCTGAGCAGCTCGGGCGAGGCGTCGACCTCCGACAGCAGTGGCGAATAGACCTGCAGGAACGGGTGCGAGCCGTTCTCTCCCTCCATCAGACGCACGTTCACGATGGTCGATCCGGAGCGGATCGGGATCGTGCCGTCCTCCCAGACGTGCAACTCCTCGGTGCCCAGGTATTCGGCGACGGTCTTCTCGATGAAGGGCTGCAGCACCTCGAGGCGTGTCATAGCCGCTGGATGATAGCCCTCCCGGGGGTTGGATATGCGGCCCTTTGTCCCCCGACCGACCTACTTAAGTTGCAGGAGCGGGGGTGCCGATGACCTGACCCAACGGCCCACGACCTCTGGAGAACCGATGCCCCGATCGTTCACGCGCCCCGCCGCGGCACTGTTGCTCGCCGGTCTCATGGCGATCACCCTGCTGGGCGGGTGGGCGCAGGGCACCTCTCAACTGGATCTGGCCAGGCACCACCGGGCCGCCCTCACGAAGACGATCCTGCGGATCCGCCGCGACCAGCGGAACGACACCTCGGCGCTGCGCGCACGCGTCGAGGGCACGACCGGTCTGCTGGTGAACGGCATCGGCAAGATGCAGGGCGAGGACGACGGACGCTGGCGTGCAACCCGTCCCCTGCTCCTGCGTGAACGCCACCAGGCGCTGTCGAAGATGCGGACGTCGGAACGTCGGAGCCTCCAACGCTCGCGCGTGCTGATGCATCGCCGGAAGGTCGTCGCCGCCTGGATCGAGGAGTGGGGGATCCTCCAGACCTGCCCGGTGCGGGGCTCCGTGGTGATCTCCGACGACTTCGGGGTGCTGGTGTCCCGGCCCGGCGTCCCGGTCCACGTGCACGAGGGCAACGACATGATGGCGGCGACCGGCACGCCCATCGTGGCGCCCTTCGCCGGCACCGCGACGGCGGTGCCGAACGGGCTGGGCGGCCTGGCCGTCAAGGTGACCGGCGACCGCGGGTACGTGTACAACGCCCACCTGTCCGCGTACGGGCAGCTGGGGAAGGTCAGGACCGGGACCGTGATCGGCTACGTGGGCTCCACCGGCGACGCCGGTGGTCCCCACGATCACTTCGAGTGGCATCCGGGCGGCGGGCCGGCCGTGGACCCGCACCCGTACCTGATCATCAGCTGCGGCTGAGCGGACGGCCATCGACCCTGCGGTCTCGCGTCGGCCCCCGCCGCCGGAGCTAGACTCGCGCCACGTGATCCGCGCACAGGCCTCCGGAGCGATCCCGGCGACGGCGCGGCGATGGTCCTGGATGTTCGGGGCACGAGCCGACCTCGCGATCGCGCTCTGCTGGATCCCGATCTTCGCGTTCGCGCACGTGCTCTCAGCCGGCGGCGGTAACGAGGAACTGCTGAACCGGTTGTTCCGCGGCGCGTTCGTGCTGAGCCTGCTGCACCAACCGTTGACGCTGGCACTGGTGTACGGCGACCGGGAGCAGTTCGCGCTTCGCCGCCGGTTGTTCACATGGAGTCCGCCGATCGCGGTGGGTCTGATCGCGACGGCGGTGCTGGCAGACCTGTGGATCGTGGTGCCGATCGCGGCGATCTGGAACACGGTGCACACCTTGCAGCAGCGGTACGGCCTCTCTCGCATCTACAGCCGCAAGGCCGGCTACGGCTCGGCGCGTCTGGACCGGGCCGTGCTGTATGTGGGGATGGTGGCGGCGATCCTGGTCGCCGGCAGCTCCGCGAAGACGCTGGCGGCCCTCGGGCGCGTCATGCTCGACGACCGGAACTCGGCGGCCATCACCGACCTCACCGCCGTGCGCCCCTTCGCCCTGTGGCTGGTGACGCCCGCGCTCGCCGCGTTCGTGGTGGTGCTTGGGATGCTCCTGCGTCAGGAGCGCGCGCACGTTGCCGAGGCGAACCCCGCGAAGTGGCTGTATCAGGCGTCGTCGCTGGCGCTGATCGCGGCGATCGCGTACGACCCGCTCGCGGGATTCATCGCCTATGTGGCGGCGCATGCGATCGAATACACGATCGTCGTGGACAAGACGGTGCAGAGGCGCTACGCGGCGGCACGCCCCGACATGCCCGTGCTGGGCCGGCTGGTCCACGACCGTCGGGCGCGCCTTGCCTCGTTCACGGTGTTCGTGTGCGTGATCCTGTGGTTCGAGTCCGACGTCCGCGCCGCCATCCCGGGACACACGTACCTCATCGTCGTGTACTCCGTGGGCATCCTGCACTTCTGGTACGACAGCTTCATCTGGAAGCTGCGGAGGCCCGCGGTCGCGCGCGACCTCGGGATCGAGACGGCGGCCGCTTAGGCGCGCAGCTTGCCCAGGAGGCGCAGCATCTCCAGGTACAGCCAGATCAGCGTGGCCATGAGCCCGAAGGCGCAGTACCACTCCATGTAGGTGGGAGCACCGCGCGCGACTCCCTGCCGCACGAGCTCGAAGTCCAGGAACAGGTTCAGGGCGGCGACGAAGCAGATCACGACGCTCACGCCGATCCCGATGGGGCTCGGGTCGTACAGGAAGCCAACCCGGACTCCGAAGAGGCTCAGCACGATCGACACGAGGTACATCAGCATGATGCCGCCGGTGGCCGCGACGGTGACCGCCACGAACTTCTGCGTCACCTTCACGATGCCGCTCGAGTACAACGACAGGCAAACCGCGAACACGGCTCCCGTCGCGAACACCGCCTGCAACACGATGCCCCCGTACGCGAACTCGTAGAGCGACGAGATCATCCCGGCGAACACGCCGATCACCACGGCATAGATCGGGCCGGTGAGCGGTGAGATCTGCGGACGGCTGACGGTCACCCATGACAGACCCAGCAGGCCCAGGAACGCCAGCAGCAGCAGGAACCCGCCGGCGCCCGCGATCGCGTCGGCCTGCTTCCAGCCCACCGAGCCCGCCACCACGGCGAGCGTCAGGAGCAGGAAGGTCTTGCCCACGGTACCCGCGACGGTCATGGAGCCCTCGTGCGGCACGGCGATCGCCGCGGCGGACCGGTCGGGGCGTGGTGGGACGTTGCGCCAGGTCTGTTCGTTCAACATGTTGTTGGCCATGGGGGATGCCTCCTGCGGGTCGACGGCACGATGCCGAGAAGCCAATCGTACGACGGTCCCGCGGTCACGATGGGGCGGCGCGAACGCCGGAGCCGATCGGCCGACGCTAGGTGCCGGTAGCGGAGAAGTGCTGGTAGTCCTGCGCCGTACGCCAGGTGCCGCCCCAACCCCACCCGATCCGGTGGAAGGCGCGCCACACGACGTCGCGTTCGTGGATCATGCCCCGGCGATGGAGAGACCGATCCGCGAAGCGCCGTCCCGCCCTGGGACTCACGTGGTCGCCTGAGACGTAGGGGTTCTCAACGGGGTCGATGTCGATCGCGCGGCCGTAGGCGTGCTGCGACCACTGCGTTGTGCCGGCCACGAACCGGCAGTTGAACGCCGACGTGTTGTCGGCCGCCATCGACCGGTGATCGTCGCCACCGTAGACGTCGACGGGCCGCATGCGGCGGATCGGGAACCGGGCACGGTACAGGCGCCGGAAGATCCCCCGCATCTCCTCGGCCCAACGTCGGTGCACGATCAACGTTCCGATGCGGGCGGTCCCGTCGAACCTCCAGATGGATACGTGGACGGCGCGGAGATCGCGCAGCGGCACCGGACAGCCCGGATGCCAGGACACGCCTCGCATCGACGCCCGGGCCTCGGCGTCGAGCCGCTCGACCCAGGAC
>JALYMB010000238.1 GCA_030773935.1 Actinomycetota bacterium
CCCGACTTTCCTCTCGGCTGGACTCGCGGAGAATGACCGAGCGTAAAAAGGGCGGACGACACTCTGCGAGTCGACACCCGGCGTCTGGTCGGGTCGGAGGTCCTCGGGCGAGAACATGACGGCGCGCAGGACGCGGAGGGGCTCGGACGGATCGGCCTCGAGGTCGGCGAGGGAGAAGGCGTGCACCTGTTTCGCCGTCCCGGTGAAGTTCGTGTGCACCTCGAACCGGTCGAGGTCGCACACCACGAGCAACGGCGGGTTGTCGAGCGCCTCCCGGTAGAGGAGGAGCTGGTTGTACGCGGCAGTCAGGTCTCGCTTCTTGCCCTTGTACTCCCAGCCGAAGTGGCCGCGCTTCCTCTACGTGTTCGGCGCCGCCACTCCGCACCGGCATGCCAACTGGTACCGCCGCACCTTCCGGCCTGCCGTCGAGCGGCTGGTCAGAGACGGGACATGGAGTGAGGACCTCCGACGCCTGCGTTTCCACGACTTGCGGCACACCTGCCCTGCCATCCTGATCGCGAACGGCGAGCATCCCAAGGCGGTGCAGGATCGGCTCGGGCACTCCAGCATCACGGTGGCCATGGACCGCTGCGGCAAGCTCTACCCCGGTGCCGACAGCGCGCTGGCCGACCGGCTCGACGCTACCTACGCCGGGACCGAGCCCAGGGGACGTGGAAACCGGCTCGTGGGCTGATCCCTAACGGCTCGGCGGCTGCGTCCTAGCCCTAAGCCCTGTCAGAGGCAGATGCTAGCGTCCTCCTCGAAGGGAGGAACAGCACGCATGGAAGGCCAGGAAGGCGAGCGGGAGTGGCTCCGACAGGCCGACCACGAGGCACACAGGGACTTCGACAAGGCGATCATGACGCTGGCGGCCGGTGCGCTTGGGCTTTCCATCGCCTTCGTGCACAACGTCGCACCGAAGCCGGAGCACACGGGTTGGCTCGCCGCCGCCTGGGTGGGGTTCTCGACCAGCCTGCTCTTCATCCTCGCCTCGTTTCTGACAAGCCAGGCCGCCCTTCGCATCGAGATGAAGGTGCTGTCCGGCGAGAGGGACGATCCGAAACCCGGGGGTCGGTTTGGAACGGGCACCTTCTTCTTGAACCTGCTGTCGGCTGCCGCGCTCCTGGTCGGCGTGGTCACACTAGTCGTCTTCGCCCTGCACAACGTCAAAGGAGGTTCGTTATGACCGGAAAGCGCCCCGCCCCAACTCCGCGCCCGCAGCGGCCAATGTCACCGCCCCGCGAAGAGCGCGGGTATGTGCCGCCGCCCCGTCAGCAGACGCCACCACCGCCTCCCGAGCAGGAGGCACCAAAGGAGGGCCGAAGTGATAAGTGAAGGAAGCGAAGGCGCCGACTCGCCGCAGCCGCAGAGTCGGAAGGTCCTGCTGATCGAGGGATACAGGCCTCCCCCGCGAGCCGCTGCTGCATCCAAGGAGCCCGATCCGCCGCCGAGTCCTCCGAAGGATTCGCCTCCCAACCATGGATGATTCCGACCTGCGGGGACAACTGGCAGTCGTTGCGCCGATCACGCCCCGCGGCTCAGCGGATACCCTCTTGATCGAGCCCTCATCAGACTTCTTCCGCCTGACCGTTCGCGATCATCGACTTGTCGCTTTAGCATCACTTCTCCAGGCCTCAGACCCGTCAAGCGTAGGCGTGCTGGTCACCATTGACCTCAACCTGCAGAAACAAGGCTGCAGCATGGGACTTCCGCACATCGAGCCGCCTGCACCCAGGGGGCCCGATCAGTCGAGCGAATTACCGGCTGCTGCTCACGGACGTGGACCGGCAAGGTGCCTAGACCCCGGCGTGACGTTCCGAGATCAGGGAAATCCGTTCCGGGGGTTCCCCAGACGACCCGTCTGACCTGCACACCGCTGGTCGCCGAGCTGGCGCCGGCGCCCTCCCTCGACGTCTGGTTCGGCGCATCCGCGGCGCGCGCTATCTGGGGATCGCCGTCGGCGAAGCGGTCGCCGGCGCGTTCCTGGTGGCGGGCAAGACAGGAGGGCTGAAGGCGATCGTCACCGCGGACGGAGTGAGCTATCTGGTCGCCATGGGCCTCATCATTGCCGCCGGTGGGCGGCGACGTGACTCCATTGCCGCCCCTGCCACCGAACGAGTCCGGCGCGGGTATCGCGCTGCACTCGCCGACCTTCCCAACCTGCTGCTCGCCGCCTTGAACGTCGCCGATACGGTGTTGATCGAGGCGCCTTCAGACCGACGAATGCGGGTGCGCCTCACGGTTCTATGGCGAAGCGGACGTACCGCGGCTCGATGGACTCCCGGTCGGCGCCACCCTGCAGGGTGTAGCCGGACGCGACCCACTCGTTGCCGTTCGGTTCGTGGACGGCGCAGGAGACGTAGTCACCCCACGAACCCCCGGCCGGACCGTCCGTGCTGTCGCTACTCCCTGCAAGCACCCATTCGCCGCCGTCCATGAAGCCGACGACGTGACCGGGATGGGACTTCCCCCCGCCGCCGAAGAACAATGAGACGCCCACGACGCCGTCGACGTTGGGGCACGCCGCTGCGTACGCACAGGC
>JALYMB010000239.1 GCA_030773935.1 Actinomycetota bacterium
GCGTTCGTGGGGGAGGTGGCGCTCACCGGGCTCATCAGGCCGGCGCCCGCCATGGCCCAACGGGTGGCCGCCGCTCGTGCTGCGGGCATCACCACGGTGTTCGGGCCCGCTCCCGCCGCAGGTCAGGGGCCGGATCACACCGTTCAGCTGCTTCCGGTGCGCCACCTGCGCGATGCCCTCGGATGGGCCTTCGGAGGTGTGGAAAACCCTCGGACGGCGCGGTCGGCGTGACCCCTCATACCCCCTCTGACCTGCAGGATCGGGCCTCTGACCTGCACTTTTGCCTTGCGCTGCAGTGGACCTCCGTGCTATAGTCGTCGTACCGCGCAACGCGTCGCGTCTCCGACCGTCTCGAACCACAGGGAGGTTCTGTGTTCCGCAAGGGCGACACCGTTGTGCATCCGGAGCACGGAGCCGCAGTGATCGAGGAGCTGCGCGACCGCGAGTTCCTTGGCGAGAAGCGTAAGTACCTGGTCCTGCGGGTCGCCTACGGCGACCTCACCCTCATGGTCCCGGTGGATTCCACCGAGGAGGTCGGCCTTCGCCAGGTCGTGAGCAAGAACGAGGTCAAGAAGGTGCTGAAGGTGCTGACCGAGGACGAGTCCTCCATGGCGGCCAACTGGAGCCGGCGTTTCAAGAACAACATGGAGAAGCTGCACTCCGGCGATCCCTACCAGGTGGCCGAGGTTCTCCGGAATCTCGCCATCCGCGAGCGTGAGAAGGGCCTGTCGGCCGGCGAGAAACGCATGATCCAGAAGGCGCGGCAGATCCTGATCTCCGAGCTCCACTACGCCACCGGGAACTCCGAGGAGGAGGCCGAGGCGATGATCGACGACGTGCTCGAGAAGGCACACAGCGGCCGGGTTCCGGCCGAGCTGTAACGCCGACCTTGGCCAGGGCGTGCCCGCCCCCGGCGGTACCCTTGCGGTCCGGAGCCGGAGGAAGGACCTTGGGTGCATGAGCGGCGCTGAGCCCCGTGAACCTCACGAACCTCGCGAGACCCGTGCACAGTTACGCGGCAAGCTGGTCGAGGGCGTCCGGCTGATCTTCATCGCCCTGTTCGCCACCGGCGGATACACGATCGGCTTGCGGGCGAACGCCGCGGCCGGCGCCGCCCGCACGATCCTGTACGTGTTCCTGGGGGCCGCCCTGGGGTACGTGACCGGTGGTGTGTTCGGTCGTCTCACGATCCGCGCGGTCTCCGGCATGGAGGAGGAGCTTCGCCGCCGCCAGCCGGCCGAGCTCGCGGGCGGCACGCTGGGTCTGGTGATCGGGCTGCTGATCGCGGCACTGCTCATGCTGCCGCTGCTGTTCCTCCCGCCGCTGGCGGGCTGGCCCGCGATCCTGTTCATCTACCTGTCCTTCGGCTCCCTCGGTTTCCGCCTGGGGCAGTCCCGCTACGAAGACATCTTCGGGATGATCGGGATGAAGCCACGCGCGTCGGCCTCGGGCCGCGGCGACATCCACGTGATCGACACCAGCGCACTGATCGATGGACGGGTGGCGGACCTCGTGAATACCGGCTTCATCACCGGGACGCTGCTGTTGCACGACGGTGTGCTCCGTGAACTCCAGGCGATCGCGGATTCATCCGACCACCGACGGCGCGCGCGCGGACGCCGGGGGCTGGACGTCCTCGTCGAGTTGCAGAAGGCGCCGACCGTCCAGATCCAGCTCGTTGAGGAGCTGGGGGTGCAGGACGTGGATGCCGCCCTGGTCCGGCTGGCGAAGGAGCGGGGTGGGACCCTCGTCACCGTCGACCACAACCTGGCCAGGGTGGCCGAGGCGCTCCGGGTGCCGGTGGCGCAGATCAACTCCCTGGCCACGAAGTTCCGGACCCCCTTCAATGCCGGCGACGAGTTGACCGTGCACCTGGTGAAGGAGGGGCGCGAGCACGGGCAGGGCGTCGGCTATCTCGACGACGGCACCATGGTCGTCGTGGAGTCGGCCAACCCGCACATCGGCTCCGATGTGACCGTTCGCGTGAAGAACGTGATCCAGACCACCACGGGCCGGATGATCTTCAGCTCGTTGCCCGAGGCCGAGTCCGAGGTGTGAATGTGACGGGGGATGGCCGCGCGGCGGCGATCGTGCTTGCGGCCGGCGGAGGCCGCCGCTTGGGCGCCGCTGAACCCAAGGCCTTCGTGTCGATCGGAGGACGGCCGCTGGTCGCCCTCTCCTCGGT
>JALYMB010000240.1 GCA_030773935.1 Actinomycetota bacterium
GTCCGTGGCCGCCGGGTCGGTCACCGGCTCGCCCGAGTCCAGCGCAACGGCGCCGATCACGGTGCACGAGGCGTCCAGGGCGATGAGCTGTCCGTTGCCCGCCCGGAGATCGCCGGCCAGGCCGCCCCAGAACGCGAGGCGCCCGTCGGCGAGCGTGCCAGTCTGCATCGCGGTGGGAATGTCGCTGGAGAAGAGGACGACCGACGTCACCTCGGGTGACACGACACCGAAGATCACCAGGGTGCCGGAACGCTCGTCGCCGAAGAGGGAGGTCGCCTCGGCGATCGGACCTGCCCTGGTGGGCGTCGTCGCAATTACGTCGGATCCCACGACGAGCACGAGCCCGCCGTCCCGCTCCTCGATCCTCCAGTCCTGTCCCTCGGCGGTGCCGGTGGCGACCGAGCCGTCGGCGCCGGAGGGGGCGACCGGTCGGCATGGATCGTCCGGCCAACACGAGACGCCGGGCGCGAAGGCCGTCTCGAGGACCGTCGCGCCCGTCGAGTCCCGCAGGACCAGCGTGCCGCGAGCGGCCCCCGGGATCGCGACGGCGAACGCTCGCGCGTCCGAGTCCATGCTCGGCGGAAGAGCGATCAGCTCTGCGTCGATCGGGCCCTGGCCCTGCGGCCGCACCTGCACGCTCGCGATGTCCGGAGAGACTCCTCCGACCAGGAACGTCACGCCGTGCATCTGGTCGGTGCCCAGCGTGAGTCCCTGCGGCACGCCCAGCGGTAGCTGGGCACTCTCCGAGCTGACGAGACCGCCGCCGGTCGGCGTGATGCCGAGGTGCAGTCGTGTGTCGCGGCCGCCGGGCTCGGCGGCAACCGTCCAAGCCCGGCCGTCGGCGGTCGAGCCTGACGCGACCAATGCGGAGACTCCGTTCCCGCTGCTGAGGTCGGTCTCTGCGGTGTTGAAGCGCATCCCGCTGAAGACCGAGAGGAGCGTCTCCCGGTCGGCGGCCGATGCCTGTTGCCCGACAGCCGAGAGGGCTGAGTAGTAGCGATCGCCGGCCTCGGGAACGGTCCAGGCGGCGAACGACTGGTCCCCCGGGCATGCTGTCGACCCGCCCGGAGCCGGAGACAGTGCGACAGGCCACGGCCCGGGGCCGGGACCGTCGACGACGAACCCGTCGAGCGCGATGCGGAGAAGGACCCCGTCGTCGGGCATCGCCGCACAGGGATCATCCGAGCGAAGGTCCGGATCGAAGTTGGTGACGACGACGGCGGGTCGTTGTTCATAGGTGGTCACGAACCAGTCGGTCGGGATCGTCACGGCAACGCCGGGGCCGATCAGGGTGCGTGTGGTGGCAGGCGCACCAACCGTGTGGGGGCGAGGGCGGTCTCGCAGGTCGCTCGTGACGAACAGCGCGGCTGTCGAGAGCGCGATCACGGTGCCGAGGACCGCGAGGGATGTTGCGACCTGCCGGCGCTTCGTGCGGCGAAGCAGCGGCGCCGGCACCGAGGCGGGGATCAGGACGTCGCCCTCGCGGCGGCGGAACATCTCGCGCAGGTCGTGGTCGAGATCGTTCATGCGTCGTCACCCCTCACGTGGTCTCGCAGCGTGGTCATGGCTCGCACGATCAGCTGGCTGGCGGCGCCGGTCGACACACCGAGGATCTGGGCGGTCTCCCGTTCGGACAGGTCCTCGTAGTAGCGCAGGACGACGGCGGCGCGCTGGCGGGAGGGGAGAGTGGCGAGCGAACGCCACAGTTCGTCGCGCAGCGCCGGGTCGTCGGCCGGTACGGTCGTGGGCTCGGATCGTTGCTGGCGGGCCACATACGCCCGCTCGACCCGGCGGCGCCGCAGTTGCGAGGTGAACAGGTTCACGATCGTGCGCCGCAGGTAGGTGTCGAACGCATCGGGCACGCGCAGGTGGCGGAAGCGGCCCGCGACGCGGACGAACGCCCAGCTGTGGGTCCGCCGGGGCCTGCTCGCCCACCTCGCTCGTCACGTGCTGCACCCTCTCACCTCGTCCCCAAGACGCGTGAGAGGCTCGATCCACTACGCGATGCTAGGAGGTGCGGCTCAGCGGGATCGGAGCGCTGAGCTCGACGCCGTACACGTCCTCGACGTGGAGCTGCCCGCTCCTCAGCGGAACGGAGAACGCGAAGAACTGCACCCTCGGTTCCACCAGGAGCGTGTAAAGGATGGGCGCGTCGAACCGCCGGCCGTCATCCGAGACGAAGAAGACCCGATCGGCCTCGCGCGGCACGTGGCCGGATACCACGGTCACGCCATCTCCAGATGCGGCGGGCTGCATCACGGCCAGGGGCTCGTCCGGCTGCAGGGGACCGTTGACACAGCTCCCCATCCCCATCCCGCTGTCGCCGCCGATCTGGATCTCGATGGACAGGCATCCGCTCGCCGTGTCGTTTCGGACGGTGAGGGTTGCGGGTGCCCCGAAGCCCTGAAGGTCGACGGAGCTCTCGACCGACTGAGGGGGGGCGACCGAACCGGACGCCGTGACGTCCTGGCCCCAGGCTGCCTCTCCGCCGACGCATTCGTCCACCGTCTGCGCGTCGACGGCGCCGTATGTGGTTTCGCCGGTGCTGTTCTCAGCGATGCAGAGGACGTCTCCCGCGTCGGTGGCCTCCGCGAAGAGGATGTGATCGGCACCGACGTCGCGGATGCTGACCTCCCCGCCGACGGCTCGCCCCGCCGTGTTGTACGCGAGCGAGGGCTCGATCGACACCGCCGTCTGGGGATCGAAGCCCTCGTAGGTGTTGCCGTCGACGTAGTAGGTCTTCGCGGCCACGTACGCGTTGCGCAGGTCACTCTCCACCCGCCGGGCGTCGAGGCCGGGTTCAGGGGCGGGGATGCTGACCCCAGCGCTGCCCAGGTCACCGTCGGGACCGACGGCGACGACCTCGCCGGCGGCGGTGCTCGGGATCACGAACGCGTCGAAGGGCGCGCCGAGCGACTCGGGAAGCCGCAAGATCGATCCGGGCACCGGATCGGATCCGTCCGACGGTCGCAGCTCGACCCGATCGGCGTCGAAGGTGACCGCGCCGAAGTCGATGCCGTGTCCGCTCGCCAGTTGGATAGGCACTACCGGCGGCCCGAAGCTACCCGCGCCACCCCAACGGCCACCCTCTTCGGTGTATGCCATGTCCACGTTCGTGCCGTTCGGATATGCCTCGACGTTCCACCCGGCACCGCTGCCCGTCGTACCCCCGGTGAGCACGTAGCCCGGCACGTCCGTGGTGGGCGGCGTGATCTCGCCATCGCTCACCCGCATGCCGTCGAAGACGTCGAGCAGTGCCTGGCGATCGGCGGCGGTCACCTCGGATCCGAAGCCTGCCCAGGCGATGTACGGCGCGCCGCCGGTCTGGAACCACGAGTAGCCACCAGGGCCACACGGCATCTGCTCGGGCGGCAGGTCGCCCTCCAGGACGTTCACCAGCGGGTTCGGCCAGGCGGCCATGTTCTCCCAGCCTGCGGTGCGCGTGACACCGTAGTCGAGCCCGATGGACAGCCTCGCGGACGTGGCAGGCAGCGGGCTGCCCGCGTTGCAGGCCGAGCCACCTAGGCCCGGGTCGTCGTTCGACAGGGTCAACATCGGGAGGCCACCCTCGGGGATCGTCGGGCGCTCGGGCGTCTGCGTCTGCTGAGCCGGGCAGTCCGAGGTCGCCGGGCCGGACGCGGTGTTCTTCCCGCTCCCGGCCTCGATCGGCGTGCCCACGCAGCTGAAGCTCGGTCCTCCAGACCCCTCGACCGCCAGGTTCGATCCCAGAGGCCACTCGTCGATCAGCGTCCACCCCTCGGGGACCGTGACGGTGAAGTTCTGGATCGTGGCCGTGAAGGGGGGGTTGCCCTGCCGGCCGCCGGGGACCGTGTCGGTGTCGGCGCGGTTCAAGGCCTGCAGGCTCACGACCGCCGCCGCCGCGATCGCCAGCGCCGTGATGCCGGCCAACGCGACGGTGCCCACCTGACGGCGACGGCCGCGGCGGAGGACCTCGGGGGGGACCCGTGGGGCCGGGCCGGCCTCGCGGGCCTTCGTCTCGAACAGTTCGCGCAGATCGCGTTCGGTGTCGTTCATGTGTCCTCACCTCGGGGGATCTCGCCGCGCAGGGCCTCGGCGCCCCGAGCGATCAGCGACTTCACGGCCGGCAGCGAACAACCGAGCACCTCCGCCGTGTCGCGTTCGGACAGGTCCTCGTAGTAGCGCAG
>JALYMB010000241.1 GCA_030773935.1 Actinomycetota bacterium
GTCGTGGACCGAGGCGCGCTGGAGGTCGGCGAGGCCCTCGTCGGTCCGTGCATCGTGGAGGAGCCCGCCTCGACCACCCTGGTGCTTCCGGGCCAGCGGGTGCGGAAGGACGACCTCGGGAACCTGCTGATCGACGAGGTGGACGCGTGACCGATCGCTTCACGATGGACGTCTTGCGCGAGGCCTTCCTTGCGGTCTCCGATGAGATGTTCGTGTCGCTCGCGCGGACGTCGCAGTCACCGGTGATCTACGAGGTGCTCGATTTCGCGGTCGGGATCACCGACCCGGCGGGTGAGCTGGTCTCGCAGGGCAACGGGATCGCCGGCTTCCTCGGGCCGCTCGGTGAGGCCGTGCGCGACACGCTGGAGCGCGTGCCCGACCTCACGCCGGGCGATGTGGTCGCCACGAACGATCCATACGCCGGCGGCGGAACGCACTTGTCCGACGTCGCGCTGGTACGCCCGATCTTCTTCGATGGAGCGCTGGTGGCCTTCGCCGCAGCGAAGGGGCACTGGACCGAGGTCGGAGGGAAGGACCCGGGGTCGTGGACCGCCGACTCCACCGAGATCTTCCAGGAGGGACTGCAGTTGCCCTTCGTGCGGTTCGTCCGGGGGGGTCGACGCGACGCCGACCTGGAGGCGGTGCTGGCCGCGAACAGCCGGCTACCCGACATGGTCGTCGGCGACCTGGTCGCGCAGAGCGCATGCCTGGAGGTCGCGGAGCGGCGGGTGATCGAGCTCTGTGAGCGGTACGGGGCGGCGACGGTCGCCGAGGCGATGGAGGTGGTGCACGAGCGGAGCGAACGATTGGCCCTGGCGACGCTCGCCAACCTGCCGCACGGGATCTACGAGGCCGACGACTTCCTCGACGACGACGGCGTAGGCAGCGGTCCCATCTCGATCTCGGTTCGGGTGGAGCTGTCGCCCGACCGGATGGTCTGCGACTTCACCGGCTCGAGCGCTCAGGTCCGGGGGCCGGTGAACTGCACGTGGAGCGGCCTGGTCTCGGGCGTCCGCACGATGTTCAAGGCGATCACGGATCCGAGCGAGGCGCCGTCCGACGCGTGGTTCCGGCCGCTCCGGATCGTGGCCCCGTCGGGTTCGGTGTTCAACGCGGTGCGGCCGGCGCCGGTGGCGGCGTACTTCGAGGCGACCGAGGCCGCGACCGATCTGATCTGGAAGGCCCTGGCGCCGGCGATCCCCGATCGTCTGACCGCCGGATCGTTCGTGTCGGTGTGCGGGACCTCGTTGTCGCTGACGAACCCCGACACCGGTGAGCCCACGATCCTGGTCGAGCCGCAAGCGGGCGGATGGGGCGCGAGCGCCGTGGCGGACGGGGAGCACGGGCTCGTCTCGGTCGGCGATGGTGAGACGTACGTGATCCCGGTCGAGGTGTGCGAGCAGCGCTACGGCGTGCGCGTCGAGCGGTTCGGCCTGGACGTGGTGCCGGATGCGGGCGCAGGACGCCGACGCGGCGGGCGCGGGCTTGTCCGCGAGTACCGGATCCTATCCGAGGAGGCGCTGCTGACGGTGGCGTTCGGCCGGCACCGGTACCCGCCGTGGGGCGTCGGCGGCGGTCGCGAGGGCTCGTGCAACTACGTGGAGGTCGTGCCCGCCGACGGTTCTGCGTCGCGCACGTTCGGGAAGGCGGCGAGTCTTCCATTGCGCAAGGGTGACCTCGTGCGGCTGGTGACGGGGACGGGGGGCGGCGTCGGCGACCCACGCGAGCGCGAGCCCGAGCGAATCGCGCTCGACGTGGCCGACGGGCTGATATCGGAGCGCGAGGCCCGAGAGTCATACGGCGTCGATACCTCCTCCTCGGCCCGCCGCGCGGACGCGGGGACCCGGCCGAGGGCATAGCATCCGAGCATGCTCCTCGATGCGGGCGCGCTCCAGGCGATCGCGCGGGGCGCTGCGGTCCTGGGGACCGGCGGCGGTGGAGATCCGCACATCGGCTTGCTCATGGCCCTTCAGGCGATCGAGGAGAGCGGTCCCCCGCGGCTGGTCACGCTGGACGAGCTCCCGGCGGACGGGCTCCTGATGCCGTGCGGGATGATGGGTGCGCCGACCGTCTCGATCGAGAAGATCGACAACGGCGGAGAGGGAGCGCGCCTGCGGGAAGAGGTCGAGCGGCACTTCGCCCGGCCGGTCGTGGCGCTGCTGTCCTCGGAGATCGGGGGATCGAACGCGCTGATCCCGATCTGCTGGGCTGCGCAGATGGGCCTTCCGGTCCTGGACGCGGACGGGATGGGTCGCGCGTTCCCCGAGCTCCCGCAGGTGTCGATGCACGTCGCCGGCATCTCTCCGTCGCCCGCCTTCTTGACCGACGAGCGTGGCAACGTCCTCGTCACCACGGCCTCGACGGGCGAATGGCTCGAGCGGATCCACCGCAAGGTCACGATCGAGATGGGGGGAAGCGCAGCGACGACCGAGTACATCCTCACGGTCGAGCAGGCGCGGACGGCCGTGATCCAGGGCTCGGTGTCCCTCGCCCACCGCATCGGTCGCACGATCATGGAGGCGAAGGTCGATCCGGTAGGCGCACTCATCGAGGCGTTGGGCGCTGTCCGGCTGCTTGACGGCAAGGTGACCGACGTGGAGCGGAACACGACGGGCGGGTTCGTGTTCGGACACGCCATCGTGGAGGGCCTCCGCGAGGACGCCGGCCGCCTTCTGCGGATCGAGATCCAGAACGAGAACCTGGCGGTGCTCGACGAGGGGCGGGTCATCGCGTCGGTCCCCGACCTGATCGCGGTCCTGGACTCCGAGATCGCCGAGGCGATCCCCACGGAGCGCCTGCGCTACGGGCAGCGCGTGACGGTGATCGCGTTCCCCTGCGATCCGATCTGGCGAACGCCACGCGGGCTGGAGGTGGCCGGCCCCCGCGCGTTCGGCTACGACTTCGACCACGAGCCGGTGGAGGCGCTCCATGGCTGAGCGGCTGGACCTCCGGGTCGGGATCGACGTCGGCGGGACGAACACGGACACGGTCGCGCTGGACCGCGACGGGCGTTTCCTGGCGAAGGTGAAGGTGCCGACCACCCGCGACGTGATGAGCGGCATCGCGGCCGGGATCGCGGCGATCGTGAGCCAGGTCGACGCGTCGAGGATCACCCACGTGATGTTGGGCACCACCCACGCGACCAACGCTCTCCTGGAGCGCCGAGACCTGCGACAGGTCGCGGTCATCCGGGTCGGCAGCCCGGCGACCCATGCGGTGCGTCCGCTCTTCGGCTGGCCCGAGGACCTGCGCGCGGCGGTGTCGCTCGGTGAGACGATCGTGCCCGGCGGGATCGAGTTCGACGGCCGCGAGATCGTCCCGTTCGAACCGGAGGCGGTGCGGCGCTTCCTCGATTCGCTCCCCAGACAACCTGACGGGGTCGCGATCACCAGCGTGTTCGCCCCGGTCTCACCCCACCACGAGTTGGAGGCGGCCGAGGTGGTACGGAAGGTGCTCGGCGATGTGGACGTGTCGCTCAGCCACGAGCTTGGATCGATCGGTCTGCTGGAGCGCGAGAACGCCACCGTGCTGAACGCGGCCCTCGTGGGTGTGGCTCACGGAGTCTCCGGTGCTCTCAGTGGCGCACTCGCCGAGCACGGACTGTCGCCGGTGACCTTCTTCGCGCAGAACGACGGCACACTGATGGCCCTCGAGTACGCGCTGCGATACCCGGTCCTCACGATCGGGAGCGGCCCCGCCAACAGCATCCGGGGCGCGGCCTATCTGACGGGGACCGACAACGCGGTCGTGCTCGACGTGGGGGGCACCTCGAGCGACATCGGCGTCCTGGCGAACACGTTCCCGCGGGAGTCCTCGTACGGTGTCGAGATCGGGGGGGTCCGCACGAACTTCCGGATGCCGGATCTCGTCACCATCGCGCTGGGCGGGGGGACGATCGTTTCCGAGCACGACGGGGACGTGCGGGTCGGGCCCGAAAGCGTTGGCTACCGGATCACCGAGGAGGCGCTCGTCTTCGGCGGCCACACGCCGACGCTCACCGACGCGGCCGTCGCGGCGGGCCGAACCGACCTCGGCGACGCCGAGCGAACGAGGGGGTGCGAGCCGCTGCTGGAAGCGGCGCTCCGGCAGGCGGATGCGATGCTTGCCGACGCGATCGACCGGATCAAGACGGCGCGCGGCGACCAGCCGCTCGTCGTGGTCGGCGGGGGCAGCGTGCTCGTTCCGGGCGCGTTGACCGGCGTGAGCGCGATCCACCGCCCGGAGCACTATGAGGTCGCGAACGCGGTGGGCGCCGCCATCGCGCTCGTTTCCGGCCAGGTGGACCAGATCGTGCACCCCGGTCCAGGAGAACGGGAACGTCTGATCGGGCAGTTGAGCCGCGAGGCGTGCGACAAGGCCGTACAGGCCGGCGCCGATCCGAACGCGGTCGAGGTCGTCGAGATCGAAGAGGTGCCGCTCGCGTACCTCACCACGCCCGCCGTACGTATCCGTATACGGGCGGCCGGCCCGATGGGCTGGGTCTAGAGATCCGTGGTAGGAGTCCCTGCTGGGACGCTGATGGGAGGAGAGAGATGAGGGGCAAACGGCTGCAACTGCTGGCAATGGTCGCGACGCTCGCGGTGGTCGCCGCCGCGTGTACGGGTTCGTCCACGAAACCGAGCGGCGGGAGTCCGAGCGCCGGCAACGCCGCGTTCACGTACTCGCTGACGTCTCAGGTGATGATCGGCTGGGACCCCTCGACGGGCTACTCGAACGAGATCGTTGCGATGAACAACATGTACGAGACGCTCACGAGGTACAACCCGCAAACCAAGAGCCTTGATCCACTCCTGGCGACGAGCTGGGAGTCCTCGGATGGGGGCAAGACGTGGACGTTCACGCTGCGCGACGGCGTGATGTTCCACACCGGCAAGCCGATGACCTCCACCGACGTGAAGGCGTCGATCGAGCGGACGATGGAACTGAATCAGGGCGCCGCGTACATCTGGGGCGCGGTCAAGTCGATCGATGCGCCCGACCCGCAGACGGTCGTGTTCCACCTGAAGTACTCAGCGCCGCTCGACCTGATCGCGTCGGCCGATTACGCCGCCTACATCTTCGACACGTCGGCCACGAGCGGAGACCTCAACACGTGGTTCGAACAGGGCCACGAGGCCGGTACCGGCCCCTACGTCCTTGACGCCTGGAACAAGGGCCAGGAAACCGAGCTCCGCCTGAAGGCCTTCCCCGACTACTGGGGCGGCTGGGACGGGTCGCACTACACGAACATGGTGTTCCGCGTCGTGCCGCAGGCGACGACCGCGGCTCAGCTGCTCCAGTCCGAGCAGGTGTCCTTGGTGGAGCGGCTGACGCCCCAGCTCTGGCAGACGTTCCAGAGCCAGGATGGGTTCTCCACGACGGACT
>JALYMB010000242.1 GCA_030773935.1 Actinomycetota bacterium
CAGCACCCTCGAGGGGAAGCTGATCCCCGAACTGCAGAAGATCGCGTCGAGCCTCGGGATCGAGGGGACGCAGCGTCTGCGGAAGGCCGGCCTCATCGACGCCATCGTCGCCAGAGGCGACGACGGCGACGGCTCGTCACAACGGGTGGCGCCCGGAGGGCCCGTCGCATCGACGGATACCACCGTTGCCACGGACAACGGTGGCTCTCGATCCGACACCGTGCACGACGACGGCAGCGCCGAACCTGTGGAGAGCGGGGACGGGCACGCCGACCCCGGTCAGGACCAGGCTTCGCCGCGCCGCGACGACAGGCCGCAGGGGGTCGATCGAGGCGACCAGGACGACCGGCCGCAGGGCCTCGACAGGGGCGACCGGAACCCGAGCCGGAACGACCGGAACCAGAGCCGGGGCGAACGGAACCAGAACCGCGGTGGCCAGAACCAGGGCGGTGGCCAGAACCAGGGCGGTGGCCAGAACCAGGGCGGCGGCCAGAACCAGGGCGGCGGCCAGAACCAGGGCGGCGGCCAGAACCAGGGCGGCGGCCAGAACCAGGGCGGCGACGGGCAGAACCGCGACCGGGACGGGCGCCGGCAACGCCCGTCCCGTGAGGATCGGCGCAAGCAGCGCGAGGAGCGGCGGATCCGCGAGGAGCAGGGTCGGGAGGAGGAGTTGCTGACCGCGCCCACGGCCTCCGGTCTGCTCGACATCCTTCCCGAGGGCTACGGCTTCCTCAGGACCTCCGGCTACCTGCCCGGCCCCGAGGACATCTACGTATCCCTGTCACAGGTTCGCCGCTCGATGCTCCGCAAGGGCGACATGCTCACGGGCAAGATCCGCCGTCCACGCGACAACGAGAAGTACGCCGCGCTGCTGCAGATCGACGCCATCAACGACATGGACCCGGAGACCGCGAAGGCCCGGCCGAACTACGACAAGCTCACGCCCCTCTTCCCCGACGAGCGGTTCCGCCTCGAGCACGACGGCTCCGGCGTGGCCGAGCGCATCATCGACATGGTGGCGCCGATCGGAAAGGGGCAGCGCGGCATGGTCGTGTCGCCCCCGAAGGCAGGCAAGACCACGATCCTGAAGCAGATCGCGAACGGCATCGCGTCCTCGAGTCCCGAGACACACGTGATCGTGCTGCTGGTCGACGAGCGCCCGGAGGAGGTCACCGACTGGCAGCGCACGGTGCAGGCCGCCGAGGTCGTGTACTCCACCTTCGACAGGCCGGCCGACCAGCACATCCAGGTCACCGAGCTGGTCCTCGAGCGGTCGCGGCGGCTGGCCGAGATGGGCCGCGACGTGGCGATCCTGCTGGACTCGATCACCCGACTCGCTCGTGCCTACAACCTTGCGGCACCGGCGTCCGGCAAGATCCTGTCCGGCGGCGTGGACTCCACCGCGCTGTACCCACCGAAGCGGTTCTTCGGCGCGGCCCGCAACATCGAGGAGGGCGGTTCGATCACGATCATCGCGAGCGCACTGGTCGAGACCGGCTCCCGGATGGACGAGGTGATCTTCGAGGAGTTCAAGGGCACCGGGAATATGGAGTTGCGCCTGGATCGTTCCCTGGCGGAGAAGCGATTGTTCCCTGCCATCAACGTGGACGCCTCGAGCACTCGCAAGGAGGAGCTCCTGATGCCCATCGAGGAGCTGGCGCTGGTCGTTAAGCTCCGCCGTGTGCTTCACGCGCTGGAGCCCGGGGCGGCGCTCGAGCTCCTCACCGACAAGATCCGGGCCACGAAGTCCAACGAGCAGTTCCTGAAGGAGATCGCGAAGGCGCCGTCCGGCAGCTAACCCGAACCCCGGGTACGCTTGGACGGTATCGATCCGAGGAGAACGACCATGAAACAGGGCATCCACCCCGACTATCAGATCGCGAACGTGCACTGTTCCTGCGGGAACACGTTCCAGACCCGCTCAACCGTCAGCGAGATCCGCGCGGAGATCTGCTCCGCCTGCCACCCGTTCTACACGGGCAAGCAGAAGCTGATGGATCAGGGCGGCCGGGTCGAGCGTTTCCAGCGACGGTACGCGAAGACACAGGCCGCGCAGGGGATCGCCCCCTCGGCGCCGGCAGCGGTGCCCGACACGAGCGAGTAACCCGGCCGGATGGCCGAGGACGCACCCGCGACCAAGAACCACCTCTACGGCGGTCAAGCCGTGATCGAGGGCGTCATGATGCGCGGCGCCGGCCACTGGGCGGTTGCGGTGCGCCGCCCCTCGGGCCAGATCCATCTCGAGTCGCACCGGATCGATTCGGTGGTCAAGCGGTGGCCGATCCTGGGCAAGCCGTTCCTGCGCGGCATCATCGTGCTGGGGCAATCCATGGTGATCGGCATGAAGGCGCTCCAGGTGGGAGCGCGGGAGTCCTCAGGGGACGACGAGCAGCTCTCGTCCGGCCAGATGGGGGCCTCGCTCGCGATCGCGATGACGCTGTTCATCGTCATCTTCATCCTGGGTCCCACCGTGCTCTTCTCGTGGGTGCAGCATCGCGTCGGAAGCGACGGCATCCTCACCAACGTCCTGGAGGGGCTGTTCCGGGTCGGCATCTTCGTGGCGTACCTCTTCCTGATCGGTCGCACGAAGGAGATCCACCGGGTCTTCGAGTACCACGGCGCCGAGCACAAGACGATCGCGGCGTTCGAGCACGACGATCCCCTGGATCCCGAGCACGTGGATCGGTACTCCACCGTGCACCTCCGATGCGGCACCAACTTCCTGATCATCGTGATGATCATCACGGTGTTCGTGTTCACGTTGTTCGGGACGCCCGGGATCCTCTGGCGGATCGGGTCCAGGCTGATCGCGATCCCGGCGATCGCGGGACTTTCCTACGAGGCCCTCCGCCTGGGCGCCCGGTACCCGGATTCCGCGCCCATGCGGTTGTTGATGGCGCCGGGCAAGTGGCTGCAGAGGATCACCACCCAACCGCCCGACCGGGGGCAGATCGAGGTGGCCATCGCCTCCTTCAACGAGGTGCTTCGGGCCGAGCGCGAGGGCGCGTCACACGCCGAGACCCCGTAGCGGGAGGCGGTCCGGGCCGTCGGGCTGGACCTGTGGTTCCACGTGGTCACCTCGTTCGGATACACTTGCCGCAGGTCGTTGCATCGATCCGCGTGGCGCCCGAAGATGTGAGGAATCCCACGGGCACCCAGGAGGTTTGTGTTATGTCCGCCGGCGAACTCGACCTGCCGCTCCTGCCCAGCGCGGAGCAGATCCGCCGACGCGAGTTCGCCACGATCCGCCGTGGCTACGATCCCGAGCAGGTTCGCGACTACCTGCGTCAGGTGGCCGCGCAGGTGGAGACGCTGGAAGGCCAGCTCCGGGACGCTCGTTTGGAGATGGAGTCCGGCCGGCAGCCGGCCGCGGCCGCTGAGCCGCAGCACCAGCCCGAGCCTCAGCTCGAGACCGCGCCCTCGGCCGATCCGTACGAGCAGCTCGCGGGCCGGCTGAGCGAGTTGATGCGTGCCGCCGACGGACAGGCCCAGAAGATCCTCAGCGATGCGCAGGCCGAGGCCACACGGCAGATGACCGAGGCGCGAGCGGAGGCCGACCGCGTCCGCACCGATGCGCAGTCGCAGGCCGAGGAGGCTCGGCAGCACGGCGACGAGGTGCTGCACCACGCGAAGGCGGAGGCGGAACGCGTCCTGTCGACGCTGTCCTCGCGCCGGGAACATCTCGTTGATCAGCTGCAGCAGATGCAGTCCAGGCTGCTGGGCGTCGCCCAGGAGCTGGAGTCGGCTCTCGGCGAAGACGACGTGGACGACGGGTTCATGGGTTCGAGCGCGCCCACTCCCCAGACCGGCGGCGAGGGTGTCGTGGATCCCCACTACGAGGACCTGTGGGTGTCCGAGACCGAGGTCATGAAGATGACGGACCTGCCGGCCATCGACATCGACTTCGGCGACGTGGAGGGCGAGCCGGAGCAGGGGCCCGCTTCCGAGCCGTCCTGATCGTCGACCGCTCGCCCGGCGGGTCGTGTGGCTCCTCGTGCGGCGATAATCGATCGCATGGATCCCATGCAGGAGCGTCTGGAGGAGATCGAAGCCAGGTACGAGGCCGTCTCGAACGAGATGGCCTCCCCCGACGTTTCGAGCGATCCCGACCGGCTCCGAACCCTCGGCAAGAGCTTCGCTGAGCTCGAAGAGATCGTCGTCCCCTACCGGGCCCGGCGAGAGGCCCAACGCCAAGCCGACGAGGCGCGGGACATGGCCAGTGCAGAATCCGATCCCGAGACGGCCGCCTACTTCCGGGACGAGGCGGATCAGGCGCAGGCGCGCGCCGACACGCTGACCTCTACGCTGGAGGCACTGTTGATCCCGAAGGATCCCAACGACGGCAAGGACGTCATCCTGGAGATCCGCGCGGGTGCGGGCGGTCAGGAGGCGGCGCTGTTCGCCGGCGAGCTGATGGACATGTACCGGCGGTTCGCGGAACAGCATCGGTGGAAGACCGAGGTGCTCTCCACCCAGGAGTCCGAGCTCGGCGGGCTCAAGGAAGCGGCGCTCGAGATCCGAGGGAAGGACGCCTTCTCGAAGCTCAAACACGAGTCCGGCGTCCATCGGGTGCAGCGGGTGCCGGTGACGGAGTCGCAGGGCCGGATCCACACCTCGACCGCCACCGTTGCGGTGATGCCTGAGGCCAAGGACATCGAGATCGAGATCCGTCCCGAGGACATCGAGCTGCAGGTGTTCCGTTCGCAGGGACCGGGCGGGCAATCCGTGAACACCACCGATTCCGCGGTACGGATCACCCACAAGCCGAGCGGGATCATCGTGACCTGCCAGGAGGAACGGTCCCAGCTCCAGAACCGTGAGAAGGCCATGCGCTACCTTCGGGCGCGGCTGCTCCGGCGGGCACAGGAGGAGGCGGCCGCCAAGGAGGCGTCGTCTCGGAAGTCGCAGGTCGGCACGGGTGACCGATCGGAGAAGATCCGGACCTACAACTTCCCCGAGAGCCGAGTCACGGACCATCGGATCAAGCTCACGGTGCATCAGCTCCAAGAGGTGCTGGCGGGCAACCTCGACGGGTTCGTGGACGCGCTGCAGAACGCCGAGCGTGCCGAGCAGCTCGCCGCCCGGGACGCGTGACGCCGTGCGGCCGGCCCAGGTCCTCCGTCGCGCCGCCGGGTATCTCGAGCGCCACGGTGTGGAGAGCCCCGTCCCCACCGCCGAAGCCCTGCTGGCGAACGTACTGGCCGTCCCCCGCGTGGAGCTGTACACGCGGGAGCACGGCCTGAACTCCGTGGAGGCCCGGCTCTTCGGGCGGGCTCTCTGCCTGCGCTGTACGGGGACGCCGCTGCAGCACATCACCGGGGAGGTGGGGTTTCGCCACCTCACGCTCGCCGTGCGCGCGGGTGTGTTCGTGCCCAGACCTGAGACGGAGGTACTGGTGGCGCACTGCCTCACGGCCATCGAGGACATCAGCGAGCCGGTGGTGGTGGATGTCGGGACGGGCACAGGGGCGATCGCGCTGGCGATCGCCGACGAGCATCCCGGCGCCCGGGTCATGGCCACCGACATGGCTCGAGAGGCCGTGGAGCTCGCCACGGAGAACGCCGACCGGCTCGGCCTTGCGGTCTCGGTCGTGCAGGGGGATCTGCTTGACCCTCTGGCGGACGAGTTCCGGGGCGCGGTGGACCTGGTCGCGAGCAATCCTCCCTACGTGGAGCCGCGGGAGCTGGCGGACCTGCCGGCCGAGGTGCGGGCCGACCCTCCGCTGGCGCTCGTGGGTGGGATCGACGTGTACCGGCGGCTCTTCGCCACAGCGCGGAGATGGATCCGAGCCGGGGGGAGCGTCGCGGTAGAGGTCGGCCAGACTCAGGGTGCGGCGGTCTCGGCGGCGGCGGTCTCGGCGGGATTCGACCAGGTGCGGGTGCTGCCCGACCTGCTCGCACGCGACCGAGTTGTCGTGGGGCGCCGATCGTGAGGTCTCCCGTGGAGGACGCCGTCGGCGCCGCCCTGCGCGGCGAGCTGATCGTCCTGCCCACCGATACGGTGTACGGGATCGCGACGCGGCCGGACCGCCCCGAGGCGACCGCGGCCCTGTTCGCAGCGAAGGGACGCGACCGGGGCCTGCAGCTGCCCGTCCTGGCGCCCTCGATCGCCTCGGCGGCCGAGATCGCCCAGGTCGACGAGCGGGCCGAGCGGCTGGCCTCCGAGCTGTGGCCCGGCGCGCTCACGCTCGTGCTGCTCAGGACCGCGGAGAGCCGGGCCTGGGACCTGGGCGACGAGGTCGAGACCATCGGCGTGCGGGTTCCGCACCATCCGCTCGCGCTCGCCGTCCTGAAGGGGACGGGTCCCCTCGCCGTGACCAGCGCGAATCGGACCGGCTCGCCCACCCCCTCCGCATGCGACGAGCTCGAGGCCGTGTTCGGCGAGGACGTCTCGGTGTACCTGTGCGAGGAGGTCCCGCTGACCGGGCGGGCGTCGACCGTTGTCGACCTGGCGCACGGGGAGCCCGCGATCCTACGGCTCGGCTCGGTGGACGAACGCACGATCTCGCGGATGCTGGCCGGCGAAAGACCCACTGCTAGACTCGCCCCGCCGTGGCCCACGTGCTTGTGATCTGTACCGGGAACATCTGTCGCTCTCCGATCGCCGAGGGATTGCTCCGCAGCGCGCTGGACGGCCGGTTCGGCGCCGACTCTCCGTCGGTGGACTCCGCGGGCACGCAGGGCTGGGAGGGCTCGGGGGCGCAACCGGGGTCGGTGGCCGCGGCCGCCGAGCGGGACATCGACATCAGCGGGCACGTCGCCCGGCTGCTCACCCGGGAGATGATCAGAGAGGCGGACCTCGTCCTGGCCATGGCGGGCGAGCACCGTGACTTCGTGGAGGAGGTGGAACCGGCAGCCCTCGCACGCACCTTCACGCTGAAAGAGCTCGTTCGGCTGCTCGACGCGTTGCCTGCGGCCGCGCCGAGCTCGGATGCCGCGTCACTGCCCGATCGCGTGGCCGAGGCCCAGGCGCTCCGCCATAGCGGCTTCGCCGGCAACCCCCACGATCAGGACGTCGCCGACCCGCTCGGTCAGCCGCAGGAGCTCTACCGCGCTATCGCATGGGAGCTCGAGGGCTGGATCGACCGGCTGGTCGACGGGCTGTTCGGCACGGTCGAGCCCGGGACGTCGAGGTCGTCGGCCACGCAGGAGACCGCATGAAGGTCGCGCTGGGCTGCGACCATGCGGGGTTCCCTCTGAAGGAGCACCTGAAGGGGTTCCTGCAGGCCCAGGGTCACCAGATCCTGGACATGGGGACCGACTCCACCCGTCCGGTGGACTACCCCGCGTTCTGTGCCGCCGCCGCGCGCGCGGTGACCGCCGGTGACGCCGACCGGGCGATCGTGATGGGGGGATCGGGTCAGGGGGAGCAGATGGCGGCGAACAAGGTGCGCGGCGCGCGGGCGGCCCTGTGCCACGACGTGTATCTCGCCCGCCTCTCCCGGGAGCACAACGACGCAAACGTCCTTGCCATGGGGGCCCGGATCATCGCGCCGCCGTACGCCGAGGAGATCCTCCGCGTCTGGCTTGCCACCGCCTTCCAGGGCGGCCGGCACGTCGCGCGGATCGAACAGATCGCCGAGATCGAGCATGGCTTCGAGCGAGGAGAGGAACCATGAGGGAGTACGCAGCGGATTGGGA
>JALYMB010000243.1 GCA_030773935.1 Actinomycetota bacterium
GTGCCGAACAGACCCACGATGCCGAGCGTCAGCACGATGGCGAAGATGCCCATGACGATCGGCGTGACGCCCGCCACCAGGGCGCCGAACACGATGACGAGCACGATGATCGCGGCCAGGACGCCGATCCCCTCGCCGAAGCGGAGGTCCTCCTCGGAGATCCTCTTGAATTCCTCCGAGGAGCTCACCTGGCCGAGCGTGTAGACCTGGACACCGTCACCGGACGCCGCCGTTCGCGCCGCGTCGATCTCGGGGAAATGCCCGGTGGCCGTATCCGTGTCACCCGCGAGGATCGCCGTGAACAGCACGGCCTTCCCGTCCTCGGAGGCGATCGGACCGAGGGCGGCGGCCTGCGGGTCCGACGCCGCCTCGGCGGGCTGGGGGAACGCCGCCGGAACGGCCTTGACCACGTCGGGCCCCAGGGCCCGCAGTGCAGCCAGCAGATCGTTCACGCGCTTGACGAATGCCGGATCCTGCACCGCGCCGTCGCTCTGGCTCGCCACGACGAACGTCTCGGTCAGGAGGTCCTGCGTGAGCTTGGCCTGCTCCAAGATCGACTGGGCGCGCTTGGCCTCGGGCGAGTTCGTGAAGTCGAAATCCGTGGTGAGCGCCGGGCCGAGGAGCGTGGATGCGGACGCGATACCCCCGACGAGGATGAGGAACCAGATCAGGAGGGTCCTCCCCGGATGGCGGCTGCTGGCGCGTGCGATCGACTCGGGATTGAGCGTCATTCCGATCGTTCCCCTCTGCTCCGGGCCGTCTCCGGCATCCTGGACATACGGTGTATGCTTACGACGTACGGCAGTATAGGCATACGGTGTAAGCTGTCAACCCGGGGAGGTATCCGATCCTTCCCGATCGGCGGGCCAAGGCCCGAGGACTTCGGAAGATGACCATCAAGGCGCGCGAGAAGCTCAACCGGGACCGGATCGTCGACGCGGCTCTCGGCATCATGGACCGGGAGGGCCTCGAGGCGGTCACCATGCGCAGGGTCGCCCGCGAGGTCGGCGTGGAAGCCATGTCCCTGTACCACTACGTGATCGACAAGGATGACCTCCTCGACGGCGTCTGCGCCCGGGTGATGACCGACTTCCGCATCCCGGATCGGGACGACCGTCCCTGGACCGATCGCGCCCGCCATGGCGCGCGCGAGTGGCGCAGGGTCCTGAAGTCCCATCCCAACGTGATCGCCCTGTTCGCGGAGCGCTCGAAGCCCATGACCGAGGTGGACTCGTTGCGCCCCATGGAGTACGCCCTGTCGATCATCATGGAATCCGGCGCGGACGAACGGGAGGCCGTGCAGGTCTTCAACGTGATGGGCGGGTACATCATGGGGTTCGTGATGATGGAGACGGGGCAGATGTTCACCGCGGGTGCGCTGGACGCTCAGAACCCCGATCCTGAGAGGGTCGCGCTCACGTTCCCCACCGCGCAGCTCCCCTGTATCGCGGCGGCCCTGCCGCATCTGGCCACCTCCGACCCGGACGAGCAGTTCGAATTCGGGTTGGACCTGCTGTTCGGTGGCCTGCAGACGCGGTTCGCCGGCGCGCGCTAGGCCGCGATCAGACCGAGCGCCGTACCCACGCGTGCGAACGTCCCCAGGGCCTCTCGCAGGTCGTCTTCGGTGTGATCGGCCGTCACGATCGTGCGAACCCGGGCCTGATCGCGCGCCACCGTCGGGAAGACGATCGCGGGCGCGAACACGCCCTCGTCGAACAGCCGGGCCGCGAGCGCCTGAGCGGCGGGCGCCTCGCCGGCCATGACCGGCGTGATGGGGGTCTCGCTCACGCCGGTGTCGAACCCCAGCGCCTGAAGCCCTTCCTTGAACAACGTGGTGTTCGTCCAGAGGCGCCGCAGTCGTTCCGGCTCTTCCCTCAGGACGTCCAGCGCGGCGATCGAGGCGGCCACCACCGCCGGCGGCGCGCTGTTGGAGAACAGGTATGGCCGCCCGCGGTTCTGCAGCCATTCGATCAGGTGACCCGGCCCGGCGATGAAACCGCCCACGACGCCGAACGCCTTGCTGAGCGTGCCGACCTGCACGTCGATACGACCGTGGAGGCCGAAGTGATCGACGGTGCCGGCGCCACCGTTGCCCAGGACGCCGGATGCGTGGGCGTCGTCCACCATCATGATGGCGCCGTGGCGCTCGGCGATCTCGACCAACGCCGGCAACGGCGCGATGTCGCCGTCCATGGAGAAGACGCCGTCGGTCACCAGCAATTGTCGCCTTCCGGGCCGTGCGGTCTCCCGCAGCAATCGCTCCGCGTCGTCCACGTCCTTGTGCTCGAACACCTTGATCTCCGCCCGAGAGAGCCGCGCGCCGTCGATGATCGAGGCATGGTTCAAGCGATCGCTGATCACGATGTCGTCCTTGTCCAGGATCGCCGCGACGGTACCCGCGTTCGAGGTGAACCCCGACTGGAACATCAGGGCGTCGTCGGCGTGTTTGAACTCGGCGAAGCGGCGCTCGAGTTCGCGGTGCATCGTCATCGAGCCGGCGATCGTCCGCACCGCGCCGGTACCTGCGCCGAACTCCAGCGCCGCCGTGGACGCAGCCTGGGTCAGCCGGGGATGGTCTGCAAGACCCAGGTAGTTGTTGGAGGCGAGGTTGATCACGTCCCGGCCGTCGTAGCGCGCCCGCGCCCGCTGCGGGCCCTCCAGGGTTCGCGGGTGCAGCAGCGTGCCGTCCGCCTCGAGCTTGGCCAGCTCGTCCTTCAGATAGTCGAGCGCACCCATCGATCAGCCTCCCACGAGCAGGATCACCTTGCCGGAGTCACCCGAGGCGGCGACGGCGAACGCCTCCTCGAACTTCTCCAGCTCGAACCGGTGCGTGATGACCGGCGCCACGTCGACGCGCCCTGTCGACAGCAGCGTGGTGGTCTGCTGCCATGTTCGGAACATCTCGCGTCCTGTGATGCCCTGCAACCGAGCCTCCTTGAAGATCACCTGGTCGTTCAGGTCGAGCGTCACCGGACCGTCGGGCAGCCCGAGCAACGACATGCGGCCCCCACGCGCGAGCATGCGGGTGCCCTGATCGATCGCGTGCGCGTTCCCGCTCATCTCCAGGACGACCTCGGCACCCGAGCCGTTCGTGGCCTGCATGACGGCCGCCACGGGATCCGACGTCAGCGGGTCGATCAGCACGTCTGCACCCATCGGTGCGGCCATCGACCGACGGTATTCGTTGGGCTCGATCGCGATGACCTTCCACGCCCCGAGCGCGCGGGCGATGCCCACCGCGAACAGACCGATGGGGCCGCATCCGATCACCGCCACCGCGTTCGTGGCCAGGTCCTCGCCGCCGCCGGTACCGAACGCGGCGTGCACCCCGTTGCCGAACGGTTCCATGATGGAAGCCACGTCGGGGGCGATGCCCTCACCCACCACCCAGGCGTTCTGAGCCGGAACGACCACGAAGTCGGCGAACGCACCGTCGGTGTCCACCCCCAGGATCTTCAGGTTCTCGCAGATGTGGGCCCTGCCGGTCCGGCACGTCCCACA
>JALYMB010000244.1 GCA_030773935.1 Actinomycetota bacterium
CCATGATGTCGGCCACCACGGTCAAGCTGGACCGGCTCCACGAGGTGCTCTCCGAGCTCGGCGGCGTGGTCGTGGCCTATTCGGGGGGAACCGACTCGACCCTGGTGGCCGCGGTGGCCGCCCGGACGCTGGGCGACCGTGCCCTGGCCGTCACCGCCGTCTCACCGTCGCTGGCGCCCGGGGAGGCCGAGCAGGCCGCCGGGGTCGCCGCCCACCTGGGGATCCGCCACCGGACGGTCCGCACCCACGAGGCAGAGAAACCCGAGTACCTCGCCAACGGCACCGACCGCTGCTACCACTGCAAGACCGAGCTGTACGACGTCCTTGCCCTCGTCGCCGCCGAGGCCGGGGACACGCAGGTCGTCTCGGGAGCCAATGTGGACGACCTGGGGGACTTCCGGCCGGGCCTGCGGGCCGCCGCCGAGCACGGCGTGCGCCACCCGCTCGTCGAGGTCGCCATGACGAAGCCCGAGGTCCGCGAGGCCGCCCGGGAGCTCGGCGTGCCCACCTGGGACAAGCCGGCGTCCGCCTGTCTGTCGTCTCGGATCGCGTTCGGTGTCACGATCTCCGTCGAGATGCTGTCGAAGGTGGGCCGCGCGGAGCGGGTGCTGCGAGATCTGGGGTTCGCGCAATGCCGGGTGCGCGTCCACGCCGACCTGGTTCGCGTCGAGGTGGAGCTGGCGGATCTGCCTCGGTTCGCCGAGCCGGGTGTGCGCGAGGGCGTCGTGGGCGCACTCAAGGAGCTGGGGTACCGCTACGTGACGCTGGACCTGGAGGGGTTCCGTTCCGGCTCCATGAATCCGCCGGGAGAGCGCCCGTGACCACGGCGCAGCTGCATCTCACGTTCCCTGAACACCTGGAACGCGAGCGGACGGTGTCGACCCTGCGTACGTCGTTCCCGTTGCAGGTCAATATCCGCCGCGCGGGCGTGGAAGAGCAGAGCGCGTGGTTCATCGTGGACGTGACGGGCACAGACGACGAGATCGAACGCGCCGCGGCGTGGCTCCTGGACGAGGGTGTGCAGGTCGACCGCATCCCGATCGACGGGTAGGCTCGCCGCCGTGCACGAGATCCGCATCAAGATCCGCTGGCGTGACATGGACGCGTACGGTCACGTGAACAACGCGGTGTATCTCAACTACCTCGAGGAGTGTCGCGACGCATGGGCGCAGTCCGTCCTGGGGAGCGTCGCCGATGTCTGGGATTTCGTCCTGGTGCACGTGGGGATCGATTACCGCAGCCAGCTCACGCAGGACGACGGCGAGATCGTCGTGCGGTGCCGGTTGGATTCGTTCGGCCGGTCCAGCGTGCGCACCCGAGAGGAGATCCTGCACGCCGACGGCAGGCTGAGCGCCGAGGCCGAGAGCGTGATCGTGTCGCGCGCGGCGGATGCGCCCCGCAGCCGCCCACTCACGGACGCGGAGCGGGGGATCCTGCAGGGGGAACTCGACGCCGGCGGCTGAATGCGGGCGGTCAGCCCATGATCGAGCGGCCGTGCACGAAGTGCTCCTCGTACCAAGACCCGGGGCCCGTGTAGGTGATCGTCACACCGGCGTTGCTGCTGCCGGAGTCCAGCGACCACCCGCTCCCCACGTTCGTGTCCACGTGGTCCACGCGCCCGTCGCCGTCGCCGTCGTAGAACATCAGGTCGCCCACCGCCAGATCGTTGTAGCGGACGCGACCCACCGTCGCCATCTCGGCGCTGACCCGCTGCGGGAGCGACCACCCCGCGTACGGTCGAGGCGGCTTGTTGTCCCAGCCGCCGCCCGCGGCCTTCATGTTCCACCACGCCAGCCCCGAACAGTCGAATCCCCCGACCGGTTGGTAGCCGAACGGGTAGCCCGCCGGGCTCTTTCTCGACCACTCGCCACCCCACACGTACGGGTACCCCACGAAATCGATCCCCCATTGCACGAACCGGAACTTGCCCGGAAGCATGTTCGGGAGCTGGATGGTGGTGTAGGGCGCCATGTCGTCGATCTGCCAGTCCTCCAGGGTCTTCGCCTGGTACAGGGACCACGCCACCTCTGCCCGGGAGAGAAGGGTGTCGGGACCTACGTCGAGCGACTCGTCGGAATGGTTGTAGCGCAGCCCCAGTCGCATGCCGATCAGCAGCGTTCCGAACCCGTTCGGGGTGTCGAACACGCGGCCGTCACGGGTGTGGATCGCGTCGAGCCCCGCGGCCTCCTCGCGCAGGCCCAGAGCCAGCACCAGGACGCGGTGTACGGAGCGTGTGCTGACCGGCAACTCGGGCGAGAAGTTCGCTCCGTGCGTGCGGCGCATCCAGCGCTTCTGCACGGCGACGTTCGCGTAACGGTAGAAGGGGGAGTCGCTGGAGAGGTCGTCGAACGTGATGCTCGGGTCGACCTCCACGTGAGGGGCGAAGGCCCGGACGACGGCCTTCGCGAACAACCGCCTGGTCTCCAGTCTTTCGGGTTTGAACGGGAAGGTGCCGTCGCTCGACGCACGGTAGTCGCGCATCCACCGGTAGGTGCCGGCGACATAGTCGATCGCGCGGCGACCCCAGAAGGTCCCGGGCACGTCGGACCACCTCACGGACGTCGTCCGGGCGACCGCGGCGAGGTCGTCCGGGGCGACGGGTGGTCCCGAGCCCGCCTCGCCCGACGTGAGGTCGCGCCGGGTGGCGTGATCGGCGGCCCAGGCCAGGGAGGATGGCAGGAGCATCGAACCCACCGCCGCGATCAGCGCGAGCGTGACGACACGATGCTGAAGACGAGACCCCCTCGACATATCTAGGGGGTCGGTCCCGGGCCATCGAACCTTGAGCCATCCGTGAGGGGCGCCACGGTTCCTCAACCCTAGCAGCGAGGTGGTCGAGGCTCGTCGTCGGGTGTCCTACGATGCGTGCGGTACGCTACGCCGCTGTGTTGGGTAAACAGGAGGCGATCGTGATCGAGGTCAAGCCGTGGGACGTGCACGGCGTCGCGTACATCGACGTGACGGTGACGTATCGTGACCGTTCCGTGGAGACGGCCCGCCTCGGGCGGGAATCCGTGCCCGAAGACCTGGCGGCCGGGGACGAGGTGATGGTCAGCAAGGCCGTCAATATGATCGTGGGTCTGCGGAGGGCGTGAGCGTGTTCGAATGGGCCTACCTCGACACCGACGGCAACGAGCTGGGACGCTCGTCCAGATTCGAGGACCCCGAGGCCGCCGAGGCGTGGATCAGCATCTCGTGGCAGGATCTCGCCGCGAACGGTGTCGAGGAGGTGGCGTTGTTCGACCACACTCGCGACCGGCACGTGTATCGGATGGGTCTGGGCGGGGAATAGCCTCCGCGGTCGAACGACGAGCGAAGGAGCCACCGGCTCCTCCCGATGGCCCCTTCACGTGCCGTCTGTGACGTGTGCGGCGGTGCTGCGTCAGCCGGTCGGGCCCTGTTCGCGCACGGCCTCGACGTGGGTGAGCGCCTCACGCAGATCCGCCAGCCAGTCGTCCTGGCGCTCGGATACCAGGCGCACGCACCATGCAAGGGCGTGACTCCGGCTGCGCGCGACACCCGCGTCCACCAGCGTGTCCAGCACCTGCCGTTCGGGCATGCGCAGCCGGGTCATGGCCGGCACGCTCACCGTTGTGAACAGATGCCTCTGGTCACCGGCGCTCGCCCCCCACGAGACCCGCCGCCCGAAGCGATGCTGGGCCTCATCGGCGATCTGCATCCGCCTCGCCCGGGTGTCCTCGCGGTGCCCTGCGACGCGTGAGGCCAGCGCGGCCGCCCGCGTCTCGGGGGTGGCATCGGCGGCGAGCTCGGGCTCGGCGAGGGTCCCGACGACCAGGATCTCGTCCCGATCGGCCGTGACCTCCGGGGCGCCCGCGAACCAGTCGGCGGGGATGCGGCCCGCGAACCAGCCCTGGATCTCTTCGAGTGAGGTGTTCCGTGTGTGTGTCATGACAGAGAGATTACATCATTACATCCCGACGAGGCAACCCAACCACGCCACAACGAGACGACCCTGGACTGGGGTGCCCGTGCCTCGGGTGGAGGTGATTTCCATCGATGAGCTTCCGCACGAGGGTTCCCGATGGAACACTCGCTCCAACACCGAGGGAAGAGGGGTGGGGCCCGTGGAACGCACGTCGAAGCCGGCAGCGGCCATCTTGGGGATCGTCGGCGGTGCGGTCCTGATCGTCGGATCGGTCCTGCCGTGGGCGAAGGTGTCGCTCGATCTCGACAAGTTCGCGCAGGTGCTGGGCGTCGATCCGTCGCTGATGGCGGGCCTGGGCGCGCAGACGTCGCAGAGCGTGGGCGGTCTCGACGCCGACGGCGCCATCACGCTCATCGCCGGGATCGTCGTTGTGGTCTGCGCGGGGATCCTCCTGGCGAAGGCGAAGAGATGGCTGGGCGTCCTGATGCTGCTCGGAGGGCTGGCCGGGGGGGGCATGGCGCTGTACGACATCGTCTCGAAGGATCGGCAGCTGGATGACGCGCTCGCCGGTGCCGGTCCCCAGCTGGAGGCGATCGGACTCTCGGCGGACACGTTCAGACAGGTGTTCTCGGTGTCGTTCAGCATCGGGATCTACCTCTGCGTGATCGGTGGGATCCTGGCGTTGATCGCCGGCGCGATGGCGCTCATGTCCACATCCGAACCCGCTATGGGGACGGTGCCCGATGCCGGGATCTCTGGCTCTGGCTTCGGTCCGCCGCCTCCGATCGCGCCCGCCGCGCCCGTTGCCCCTACACCCATCGAGACGCCCCCGCCCACCTCGGCACCGATCCCGCCTGCGGCGCCCGAGAACCGGGGCCCCACCTCTCCGTAGTGCGTTCGGTCGAATTCGAGATCGACACGCGCGGCCGGCGCGTCGTCGATGTCTCCACCCAGGTGGCGAGCTTCGCGGCGGACCAGGGTGGTGACGGCCTCCTGCACGTCTTCGTTCCCCACGCCACGGCGGGCGTCGCGCTGATGGAGACCGGCTCAGGTTCGGAGTTGGATCTGGAAGAGGCGCTCGAGCGGCTGTTGCCGCGCGACGACCGGTACGCGCACCGCCATGGGAGCATCGGCCACGGCGGTGACCATCTGCTGCCGGTCTTCGTGAGTCCGAGCCTCGTCCTTGCGGTGCTGGGCGGGGCGCCGTCCTTGGGGACCTGGCAATCGGTGGTCGTGGTCGATCCGAACCGCGACAACGACCGTCGCCGAGTACGTCTGAGTTTCGTCCCGGCCTAGAGGTACTGGCCGGGCGGATGGTCCCTGCCCCCGCCGGCCGCCTGCACCGCCTGGACGTCGCGTTCGCGGAGCAGCAGGACCTCCTCGCCCTCGAGCTCGACCTCGAGGCCGGCCTGGGGCAGGAAGAGCACCCGGTCGCCGAGCTTGGCGACGCGCACGTCCGGACCCACGAGGGCGACATCGGCCCACATCAGTCGTTTCGGTGCCGGCATCGCGGTGGCCGGGATGAGCAGGCCACCCGTGGACGTACGCTCCCCGTTCTCGGGCGAGCGCACGACGATCCGATCCCCCGTGAGCCGCACCTGCCCATCGGCGGAGGGCTTGCGGGCGCGCGGTTTCCGCGGCTTCGGCGCGTCCCTGGCCGCCTTCGGCGCGGCCGCTCTCTCTGTTGCTCGCGGCATCCACCGAGTGTACGAGCGGCAGCGGGTACCATGCGGCGCGTGAAAGCGCGCAAGCTCCTGGACCAGGCGGTGAAGACGCTGAAGGCGTCGCCCGCGATCGACCACTGGCAGAAGGGTCGGGAGCGGATCGAAGCCGAGGATCTCCTGATGCACGTGATGGACGGGGAGGACCCGGACCCGACCGACGAGATCCCGGGCGGGGCTCGCCGCCGTTTCGAGGCCATGGTGAAACGCCGTGAGACCGGGGAGCCGGTCCCGTTCATCAAGGGGTACGCGGAGTTCCGCGGTCTCGAACTGATCGCCGCGCCCGGCGTGTTCGTTCCCCGCGATTCCAGCGAGTTCCTGGCCGAGCAGGCCGTGCGGCGTCTGCGGAAGCGCAAGGGCGCCGTGCATGTGGATCTGGCGACCGGGGGCGGCACGATCGCGCTCGCCGTGGCCAACGAGGTGCGAGGGGCGCGCGTCTACGGTGCCGATCTCTCGGAGGACGCGGTGAAGCTCGCGTGCAAGAACGCCAAGCGCCTCGGCTTGAAGGCCACCTTTCGTGCCGGCGACATGTTCGCCGGCTTGCCGAAGAAGATCGCTGGGAGCGTGGACGTGATCACGCTCCACCCACCCTACGTGCCCCGAGAGGAGGTGAAGGAGCTCCCTGACGAGGTCCGCAAGTGGGAGCCGGCGCACACCCTCACCGACCGGAGCGACGACGGTCTGGGTCTGGTGATGCGCGCTGCGGACGAGTGCAGCGCATGGCTGCGGCGCGGCGGCTGGCTCCTGATCGAGGTGAGTCCCGATCGTGCGAAGGAGGTCGTGCGGGTGATGCGCGCGGCCGGGTTGCGTGAGGTACGCAGCACCAAGGGGGGCGAGCTGAAGGTGACCCGGGTGATCGTGGGGCGTCGGTGACCGCGAGAGGGATCGCACCGTACGGCACCTGGTCCTCACCGATCACACCTCGGATGCTGGCTTCGGCCGCGGTCGGCCTCTCCGAGACGGCCATCGACGACGGCACGATCTATTGGATCGAGGCGCGGCCCGCGGAGGCCGGTCGGATGGTTGTCGTGCGCGGCGATCCGTTCTCCTCACCGACCGACGTGACGCCCGCAGGCTTCAACGTTCGCACCAAGGTGCACGAGTACGGCGGCGCCGGGTACTGCGTGCACCACGGGAAGGTGTACTTCTCCAACTTCGACGATCAGCGGCTGTACCGGCAGGAGGTCGGTGCGGATCCGCTGCCGATCACCCCGGACACGGGCGGCCGGCACCGATACGCCGACGGACGTGTCACGGCCGACGGCACGGTTCTCCTGTGCGTGCGCGAGCGTCACGAGGAGGGCGGGGTCGTGAACGAGCTGGCGGCTGTGCCCACGAGCGGGGGCGAGCCTCGCACCATCGTGGAGGGGCACGACTTCTTCGCTGCCCCGCGGATCTCACCCGACGGCAGCGCCCTTGCGTGGCTCGCCTGGGATCACCCCAGGATGCCCTGGGACGGCACGGAGCTGTGGATCGGGGATCTGGGGTCCGACGGCTCGGTCACGGGTGCGCGCAAGGTGACCGGTGGCCCCGACGAGTCGATCTTCCAACCCTCGTGGAGCCCGTCGAACGAACTGCATTTCGTGAGCGACCGGACGGGCTGGTGGAACCTCTACCGGGAACGGGACGGTGCGATCGATGCCCGGCGGCCGATGGAGGCAGAGTTCGGCTGGCCAGCCTGGGTCTTCGGCGTATCGATGTACGCGTTCCTGGCGGACGGCCGCATCGTCTGCGAGTACTCGAGCGACGGCCTGCAGCACCTCGCGGTGCTCGACCCCGGGAACGGGGAGCTGCTCGACCTGGACCTGCCGTACACGGCGATCGATTACCCGTACCTCTGCTCCGACGGGTCGCAGGTGGCGTTCGTCGGCGGAGGTCCGACGATCCCCACCGCCGTCGTCACGGTCGACTTCGGATCGCGTGCCGTCGAGGTCCTGCGTGAGAGCGAGGACGTCACGATCGAGCCTGCCTCACTGTCCACGCCTCGCGCGATCGAGTTCCCAACGGAGGGCGAGCTCACCGCCTGGGCGCATTTCTACCCGCCCGCGAACGCGGACTTCACGGCGCCCGACGGCGAGCTGCCGCCGCTCGTGGTGGTCAGCCACGGCGGGCCGACGTCCGAATCCACGCAGGCGTTCGACCTTCGGTGTCAGTTCTTCACGACCCGAGGCTTCGCCGTGGTGGATGTGAATTACGGCGGGAGCACCGGCTACGGCCGTGACTATCGCCGGCGCTTGAACGGCACCTGGGGTGTCGTGGACACGATGGACTGCATCAACGCCGCGAGGTTCCTCGCCGCCGAGGGCCTCGTCGACGGGACCCGCCTCGTGATCCGCGGTGGGAGCGCCGGCGGCTACACGACGCTCTGCGCCCTGGTGTTCCACGATGACTTCGCCACCGGCGCCAGCTACTACGGCCTGGCGGACCTGGAGCCCTTCGCGACCGGCGGGACGCACAAGTTCGAGTCTCGGTACCTGGACTCGCTGATCGGGCCGTATCCGGAGGCAGCGGAGCTGTACCGGGCCCGCTCGCCGATCCACTTCGCGGACATGCTGTCGTGCCCGGTGATCCTGCTGCAGGGCCTGGAGGACGAGGTCGTGCCGCCCCGGCAGGCCGAGATCATGGTGGAGGCGCTGGAGGCCAAGGGTCTGCCCTACGCGTACCTGCCCTTCGAGGGGGAGCAGCACGGCTTCCGCAAGGCGGAGAACATCCAGGCGGCGCACGAGGCGGAACTCAGCTTCTACGCGCAGGTCTTCGGTTTCGAGCTGGGCGATCCCGTGCCCACCGTCCCGATCCGCAACCTGTAGCGACGGCGGACCGGTCCCAAGACCGGTCCGAAGAGGGGG
>JALYMB010000245.1 GCA_030773935.1 Actinomycetota bacterium
GCCTGGAGATGCGTCAGACCCGACGCGTCTCCACGTCCTCGCGGATGATGCGCGGCTCCTCGTCAGCGGTGCCGGAGGCGATGATCTCGTCCGCCTTGCGGTGGAAGTGCTGCCCCCACAGGCCCCCGAGGATCGAGCCGAGGAACATCACGACGGCGAACGCGATCGCGCTCACGATGGCGCCGGTGGTGGCCGTATCGGCGGAGAACCAGTCGGGGAGGTTCGCCTTCGCCACCTGCAGGTTGTCGAACAGGTTGTAGGCGTCGCCGGCGATCGCGCCGAGCCCGGCCAGGACGGCCAGCAGGAGCAAGAACCAGACGGCGACCATCAGGCCGTTGATGGCGCCGCTGTAGCGAGCCATCCGGCCCGCGGCCCAGCCGCCGATGAGGAACGACAGGAACAGGACGACCCCCGCCGTGATCAGGGCGCCGACGGACAGCTCGGTCTGATTGCCCGTCGTGCCCGTCTGGAACGCGATGGCGCCGAACGCGGCGGAGGCGAGCCCCGCCAGGATCAGGAGCATCGCGAAGCCCACCAACATGCCTGTCAGGCTCGCCGGGACGTCGAGGCCGCCGAATCGGTCCTTCGCCTCACGGATCCCGTCGTAGGGATCCCGGCGAACGACCCGCTCGGTGGAGACCCGGTCGGTGGTGGTGACCACGGGAGGCGCCGGGGTGCGCGGGCCCGTGTCGGTCGGGACGACCTCCGAGGTTCGAACGTCGTCATCATGCGTCGGTTCGTCGTATCTCCGGTCCATGGCCGGCTCCCTTCCCGAGGCTGCCGATCGTCGGCAGCACACTCGCGGCGGCCCGTTCGGCCGCTCTGACCTGGGGTACCCAGGTACGGTCCCGGTCGAAACGCTCCGGCGGTCGCGATGGTTCGGCGTCGACGTGGGATGATCGTCGAGCAGGAGCCGAAGGAGACCGTGCGTGCCTGACGACGAGCGTTCCGGCGTACCCGTGCAGCCCCAGCACGCGCCGATGCCGGCACGACCGGCCTGCCCCTCGTGCGGGTCGGCGCACACCCAGCCCTTCACGCACGCGGGTCCCGCCGCGCGCGTCAACATGAAGTGCCTCGATTGCGGGCATCTGTTCAAGCACCGCGAGCCGCGCGACTAGCGCTCGCGGGCTTGCCGGCCGTCCTTCGGGCATCCGAGTCCGGTCGGTGGACGCCGGCTGGGCGTCGACAAGGGAAGTGGCCGGGGGCGCGAACGGCTCGCCCCGCGGGGCCGGCAACCGGTCACACGAAGCGCCGACTCGAACGGGACCGGCCGCCCTGGAAGATGACCCCCGGCCGCCCGCAGGATGCTGCTCCCGGTCGACCTCGTCAAGGCCGCAGCGTGCGGTACGTGCCCGGCCCTCGTCCGCCCGTCATCCGAAACATCGTCCACACTGTGCCGCGTGGACGTCTACACCGAGGCCGGGGCGAAGCGCGTGTTCGCCGGTGCGATCGAGTGGCCCGGTTGGTGCCGGGCTGCCGGCAACGAGGATGACGCCCTCGAGGCGCTGATCGAGTACGGCCCCCGTTACGCCGAGGCCGTGGCCGGCTCGAGACCCCGATTCATGGCACCCGGGTCGGTCTCGGATCTTCACGTCGTGGAGCGGCTGCGCGGCAACTCGACGACGGACTTCGGTGCGCCCTCGGTGGCGCCTGCCGCGGATCGCCGCGACGTCACCCGGGCCGACCTGACCCGGTTGCAGGCGAGGCTCGTCTCCTGCTGGGCGGCGTTGGACCGTGCGGTGCAGGCGGCCGAGGGACGGGAGCTCGCAACGGGCCCGCGTGGCGGCGGGCGTGCCTTGCAGGCGATCGTGACGCATGTGACGGAGGCCGAGGCGAGCTACGCGGCCCGGCTCGGGAGCGGCACCTTGAAGGCCGCCGCCGCCGATCCGCGCGCCGCGGCGCTGGCGGTGCGCACGGCGTTGAGCGAGGCCCTCGCGAGGGCGGTGAAGGACGGTCAGCCCGAGAGGGGTCCGCGCGGCGGCGTGATCTGGACACCTCGGTATCTCGTGCGGCGCACCGCCTGGCACGCCCTGGATCACGCCTGGGAGATCGAGGACCGCGCGAGCGTCGGACCCCGAGGGCGTTGAGCCCGTCGGCGTGTCCGATCCCGCGCCACGCTTGGTACCGAGTAGGCGGGACGCGGACGGGGTAGCCGGGTGCTGGGGAGGCGAGGTGCGGAAGCTACTGCGGGAGAACGGGCTCGCGATCGCTCTGTTCGGGCTGTTCGGGGTCTTCCTCCTGGCGCAGATCTTCACCGGGTGGGGCTCGTTCAACGCGGACCAACTCTCGCACGGTGCGCGGGAGATCGGATTGGGCTCGTACCTCACCACCGGTCACTTCGTGGAGGCCGTCTTCGAGAACTGGGAGAGCGAATTCCTGCAGATGGCCGCGTATGTGGTGCTCACGGTCTGGCTCGTGCAGAAGGGGTCGGTCGAGTCCAAGCCACTGGAGGGCGACCCGGAGATCGATGCCGATCCTCGTTCGACGGACGACGTGCGGAACGCTCCGGGCCCGGTTCGGCGAGGAGGCACGCGACTGTGGATCTACGAGCGGTCGCTGGGACTGGCCTTCACGGTCCTGTTCCTGCTGTCGATCGGCCTGCACGCCTGGGGCGGCGCCCGCGCCTACAGCGAGGAGCAGAAGCTACACGGAGAGGGGGCGGTGAGCGTGCCTGAATACGTGACCACGTCACGGTTCTGGTTCGAGTCCTTCCAGAACTGGCAGAGCGAGTTCCTCGCGGTGGGGTCGATCGTGGTCCTCAGCATCTTCCTTCGGCAGAAGGGTTCGCCGGAGTCCAAGCCGGTGGCGGCGCCCCACGGACAGACCGGAAGCTGATCCGAACCGATGGCGCATCGGGTCGGGCCTCCGTGGGGACCCGGTCCGACGATCAGGCCGCCCGTCGTCGGCTCGGGTAGCTCTTCGATCAGGACGCGATCGCCGTGGTGCAGCGATGGCGGGACCTCATCCTCTTCGAGGTGCGGCCGGCGGTGTGAGGTTGGTCCGGCTCACCCGGCGCGTTCGAGAACGATGACGGGGATCGTGCGCTCGGTCTTGGTTTCGTACTCCGCGAACTGCGGGTAGCGCTTCGCCTGCTCGGCGAAGAGTTCGTCGCGTTCGCCCCCGGTGGCCACGGTCGCGCGCACCGGGAAGCGCTCCGTTCCCACTTCGACCGACGCGTCCGCGTTGGCGACGACGTTGTGGTACCAGTCGGGATGGGTGGGCGCGCCTCCCTTGGAGGCGAACACGACGAGACGGTCGCCGTCGGCCAGGTACATCAGCGGGTTGACGCGGGCCTTGCCCGATCGGGCGCCGGTGGTGCTGAGCAGCAGCAGGGGAGCGCCCTCGAACGGGCCACCCACGCGGCCGTCGTTGGCGCGGAACTCCTCGATGATCCTGGCGTTCCAGTCCTCCCGATCGGCCATCGGTTCCTCCCTGGGTCGGCACGGCGGCTTCGATCCCGCGAACACACGATCCGCGACGTTCATTCCCGGGTGGTGTCCGTCTCCACGGAGGATCGTCTATTCGAACGCCTCTTGGATCTGCTCCTCGGTCGCGTCGCTGGGGTCGGGTTCGGGGTCTGTCCCGGCGCTGTCGGGCGCGCCCTTCGTCCGCGGGTCGGCCTGGGGGGTCTCCACCGGTGCGTCCGGTGGGATGGGACTGTCCTGGACCCCTTCCTCATCGGGATGCCCTGATCGCTGCTCCATCTCGCTCCCTCCGTCCGTCGAAGGACGCTGGTCAAGCACCTTCCTTATCGTATCCTGGCTCCTCCACCGGGTGTCGTCGCGCCCCGGTGCAGTGACGTGGAGGCGTGGATGAGCCAGGGCACGATGACCCGCCGCGGAAAGGCGTAGGAACAGCACCGGTAGCCGATGCCTGACCCGGAGGTTGGATGCCCGAGGTCGAGATGCTCATGCTGGCGAACCACGCGGAGGTCGTGAACGGCCTCTTGTACGTGCACGGCGGCGGGTGGTCGCATCACTGGCGCGGCCCGGCCCCGCCGGGTCAGTCGCGACCCCCCTCCCAGATCGCGATCGCCGCGACGTTCCTCCTGGACCCGGCCGAGGCGGCCCCGAGCCAGCCGTTCGCGATCCGGATCCGTGACGAGGCGGGCGTGGAGATCCTCCGTGCCGACGGGAGCTTCGAGGT
>JALYMB010000246.1 GCA_030773935.1 Actinomycetota bacterium
CACGGTGCCCGAGCGTGTGCGCACGGTTGGCGATCCCGGCGCCGGCATCGACGACCGGGCGGGTTCGTTGGAACCGTTACTGGAGCTCGCCGCACGAGATGCGGCCGGCGGGCTAAGCGACGCGCCGTGGCCGCCGCACTTCCCCAAGGGCGACGACGAGCCGGTGCGGGCGTCGCCCTCCCGGCGTCGATGGGCCGAGCAGGGCGGTCCGCCGGACGGGCGCCGACCGAGGACCTGAGCGAGCCCCGCGTCGGCCATACTGTGCCGCATGCGCCTCCCCGTCATGCCGCCCGTCTCCCCGATGTTGGCGAAGTCGGTCAAGGACATCCCGGGCGGCTCCATGAGCTTCGAACCAAAGTGGGACGGCTTCCGATCGATCATCTTTCGCGACGGAGACGAGGTGGAGATCGGCAGCCGCAACGAGCGGCCGATGACCCGGTACTTCCCGGAGGTGGTCGTCGCGGTGCTCGCGAACCTGCCTCAGCGCTGCGTGCTCGACGGCGAGATCGTCGTCGTCGGCGAGTCCGGGGATCGGCTCGACTTCGAGGCGCTGCAACAGCGGATCCATCCCGCGGCCAGCCGGGTCAACCTGCTGTCCAAGGAGACGCCTGCACGGTTCGTCGCGTTCGACCTGCTGGCGCTCAGTGACGACGACCTCATGCGCCGACCGTTCTCCGAGCGGCGCGCGGCGCTCGAGGACGCGCTCGCCGGCGCCGCGCCGCCGATCCACCTCACGGCGGCGACGAGGGACCGGGCGATCGCCGAGCGATGGTTCCACCAGTTCGAGGGCGCCGGCCTGGACGGGCTCGTGGTGAAGCCGCTCGACGGTGTCTACGAGCCGGATCGCCGGGTGATGTTCAAGGTGAAGCACGAGCGGACCGCCGACTGCGTGGTGGCGGGCTACCGGCTGCACAAGGGCTCCTCCGACGCGATCGGATCGCTCCTGCTGGGCCTCTACGACGACCGCGGCGACCTGGCCAACATCGGCGTGATCGGCGCCTTCCCGATGGCCACGCGCCGGAAGCTGTTCACCGAACTCCAGACGCTCGTCACGACGTTCGACGGGCACCCGTGGGACTGGGAGCGGCAGGAGGAGGGCCTCCGCACACCGCGCAAGGCCGAGGGCAGCCGATGGGCGGCCGGCAAGGACCTGACCTTCACGCCGCTGCGTCCCGAGCGAGTGGTCGAGATCCACTACGACCACATGGAGGGCACCCGCTTGCGACACACCGGCCAGTTCGTGCGGTGGCGTCCCGACCGCGACCCGAGATCCTGCACCTTCGAGCAGCTCGAAGAGCCTGGGTCGTTCGACCTCGCCGGCGTCCTCGGCGTTGGTGGATCGGGCTAGGTCGACCGATCGCGCCGGTCGATGCCCTGCACCAGCTGCGACCCGAGCGAGGGCAGGATCGACTCCACGTACGCGACGCTGCGCCGCATCCCGTCCAGGTACCCCCGGTCGCGAACCTGGACGAAGGCGGGCTCGCCGGCGTCTGCCGCGGCCGACATCCGCTGGAGGCTTGCCTGCATCCGTCCCGGGATGACGTCCACGAAGGCGGAGCGAGCCTCCGACGCAAGCCCGTACGCATCGCACAGCAGGCTCAGTCGGCGGGTCACGTCCGGAGGCCCTTCCCAACCGGGGTCGAGGATCGACGGGTGGTGGAGCGGCACCCATTGCCAGGCGGTGAACGCCAGATCGTCCAGAGGCGACCCCGGTCCCGAGACATCCCAATCGATGAGCCCGACGATCCTGCCGCGACGCCACACGACGTTGTAGGGCCCGACGTCGTTGTGGCAGACGATCTCGCCCGGAGTGAGCTCCCTGTTCGTGAATCGCCAGACGGCCGAGTCGGGCGGGCGGAAGGAGAGAACCGCGTCGTGGAATCGGCGAAGGAGTTCGCCGATCTGCAGGAGGGCATCCTCGGAGCGGCTCCACGCCGGCCATGGTTGGGGCTCGGCGGTGGCTCCCTCGATGAAGGTGAGGATCTCGCGGCCACGTTCGTCGACCCCCAGCACCCGCGGAGCCTCGGTGAAGCCGGATCGCTCGAGGTGCTTCAGTAGAGCGTGCACCGCGGAAGTCCAGGGGCCCACCGCACGGCGGACCGTGTCGCCCACGCGCACGGCCCCGCCGAGGTTGCCGCCGGGCAGCTGCTGCTCCGGCTGATCCACCGCTGATCCTACGGTTGCGGCTTCGACCGGTCGCCCGGGAACTGATCGGCCTCGGTTTCGTCCCAGACGGTGGACCCCTTCAGGTCCTCGACGTTGAACTGGTACTCGTACACGAGGGTCCCGCCGTAGGCGGCACCAAGGGTGACCAGACCGGCCGCGACCACCGACAGGACCGCCACGACGAGCGACGTCGCGCGGTCGTTGAAGGTCGACCACCGCAGCAGGAGGTCAACGAGCACGATCGCGGTGACCGTGAGCATCACCGTCATGTGCCAGTTCGCGGTTCGCCAGACCTGCGTGTGCCTGGCCCTGCCGATCGGGCCGGTGTTCGGCACGCGCGCCATGCCCTTCCACCAATCCCAGAAGCCGGTCAGGGCCGTTCCGAGCGAGGCAATGAAGCCCACCACCATCACCAGGGTCCCGGACACGAAGAAGTCGTGCGCGACCCGACCGTGATCGCCCTGAGCCGCGACGTAGGACACGACGTCGAAGGCGGCCGCCAGCAGGTAGCACACGATCGGGACGTCCGTGAGCGGCGGATGCAGAGGCTTGCCCGACCATCCCCGCAGCCCCCGGAACTTCCGGCCCTTGAAGGTCAGGGTGGGTCGGATCGAGTACAGCTTCGGCATCGTTCCTCCCAACGGATGCGATCAGGCGGAGCCTACCGCGGACGCACACCGCAGGTGCGCGGGCTCACGTGTCCTTCGGCCCGCGACGCGAGGCCTTCTGCCGCTCCTGCGCACCCAGCAGCACCTTGCGCAGGCGGACGTTCCCGGGCGTGACCTCGACGCACTCGTCTTGGCGGATGAATTCCAGAGCCTGCTCGAGCGACATGTTGGCCTTCGGGATCAGGCGAACGGTCTCCTCGGAGTAGGCCTTGCGCATGTTGGTGAGCTGCTTCTCTTTGGTCGCATTCACGTCCATGTCGTCGGCGCGGGCGTTCTCGCCCACGATCATGCCCTCGTAGACGTCCTCGCCGGGACCCACGAACATCGACCCGCGCTCCTGGAGGTTGAGCAGTGCGAACGTCGTCGTGGGCCCGCTGCGGTCGGCAACGAGCGACCCGGTGGGTCGCGTGCGCAGATCGCCGTGCCATGGCTCATAACCCTCGAACACATGGTGCAGCTGACCCGACCCACGCGTCTCGGTCAGGAACTCCGTACGGAAGCCGATGAGGCCCCGGGCGGGAACCAGATACTCCATCCGGATCCAGCCCGTGCCGTGGTTGACCATCTGCTCCATGCGCCCCTTCCGGAGTGCAAACAGCTGCGAGATGACGCCGAGGTACTCTTCCGGCGCGTCGATCGCCACGCGTTCCACCGGCTCGTGCGTCTTGCCGCCGACCGTGCGCGTCACCACCTGCGGCTTGCCCACGGTGAGCTCGAAGCCCTCGCGGCGCATCATCTCCACCAGTACCGCCAGCTGTAGCTCGCCCCGGCCCTGGACCTCCCAGGCGTCGGGACGATCGATGTCCAGGACGCGGATGCTGACGTTGCCCACGATCTCCTGGTCCAGGCGGCCCTTCACCAGGCGCGCGGTCACCTTGTCCCCGTCGATGCCCGCGAGCGGCGACGTGTTGATGCCGATCGTCATGGAAAGGCTCGGCTCGTCGACGCGGGTGACCGGCAACGGCCGGGGGTCGTCGGGGTCGGCCAGCGTCTCGCCGATCGTGATGTCGGCGATGCCCGCGATGGCGATGATGTCCCCTGGCCCGGCCTCGTCGGCCTCCACGCGGTCGAGCTCCTCCGTGATGTAGAGCTCCGAGATCTTCTCCAGCTGGACCGTGCCGTCGGCACGGCACCACGCCACCTGCTGGCCACGTTTGATCGTGCCGTGGCGGACGCGGCACAGCGCCAATCGGCCGACGTAGGGCGACGCATCCAAGTTGGTCACCAACGCCTGGAGCGGGTGCGCCTCGTCGTACTCGGGCGCCGGGATGTGCTCGATCAATGAGGCGAACAGGGGCTCCAGGTCGGAGGCCAGCGCGTCCGGCTCCGTGCCGCAATGGCCGGCCCGCGCGTTCGCGTACAGGATGGGGAAGCTGATCTGATGCTCGTCGGCGTCGAGATCGAGGAACAGCTCCTCAACCTCGTGCACGACCTCTTTCGCGCGCGCGTCGGGGCGGTCGACCTTGTTCACCACCAGGATCACCGGCAGGCGGGACTCCAGCGCCTTGCGCAGCACGAATCGGGTCTGCGGGAGCGGGCCCTCGCTGGCGTCCACGAGCAACAGGACCCCATCGACCATCGTGAGACCCCGCTCCACCTCGCCCCCGAAGTCCGCGTGGCCCGGCGTATCGATGATGTTGATCTTCACGCCGCTGTGACGCACGGCGGTGTTCTTGGCAAGGATCGTGATCCCCTTCTCGCGCTCGAGCTCCATGGAGTCCATCACGCGTTCGTTCACGCCCTGGTTCTCGCGGAACGCCCCCGACTGCCAGAGCATGGCGTCGACCAACGTGGTCTTCCCGTGGTCGACGTGGGCCACGATGGCAACGTTGCGGATATCGGTTCGTCTGGACATGGGCGCGCGAACGCTCCTCGCGGATCGGTGGGTGCCGGGCGGGCGCACGGCATCATCAGTCTACCGGCCCACCGGCCGTCCTCACGTCAGATGACGAACGAGCTCTCTCTGAGGGCCCCTACGCGCCCGCCCTGAAGCGCGCCCATTCGTCCTGCTAGACCTGGTCGTCGGCGGGCGAGAGCGGCGCAACCGGCTGCCCCTGCGTGAAGTCCTCCTCTGCCACGAGCGTGTTCTCGAGGTTCGGGGGGATATACCCCGACTTGAGGAAGGTCGCGCGGTCGACCCCCACGAACGGGACGGACGTGGCGAGATTCCAGCTCTGAGGTCTCGCCGGCACGGGGGCGTCGGTCGCCGTGAGGGAACCCACGACGACGATGTGAGGTCTGGTGATCGAGCCACATGACGCCCCGAGAGGGAGGCCCATGGCCATCGCTACAACCACCGGGCTCACGGACATGCAGCGAGCGACGTTCGAGCGGGACGGCTACCTGTTGATCCCCGCGGCACTGTCACCCGACGAGGTGGCGCGGCTCGGCGACGCGGTCGATCGCGTGTGGTGGGCCCACCGCGATGTGCCCGCCGTCCGTGGCGCCGAGGCGCTGCACCTGCTTGCATTCCTGGGATGGGAGGAGGCGTTCCTGGAACTGCTGGACCATCCCGTCACCCTGCCGATCGTGGTGGACCTGCTGGGCTGGAACATCTTCATGTACCACTGCCACCTGGACGTGCATCCGCCGGAGCCCGAGGAGATCGAGCCGCGGTGGATGTGGCATCAGGACGGAGGGCGCCAGAACCTGGAGCTGGAGACGGAGCCGCGGCCACGCATGTCGGTGAAGGTCGCGTACTTCCTGTCCGACTGCGGCGAGCCGGGGCGCGGCAACTTCCGGGTACTGCCCGGCTCGCATCGCCGCAACGAGCTCCCCCGGCCTGACGAGGGCGGTACCGCCGACCCCGCGGGAGCCGTGCCGGTTCTCGCCGGGGCCGGCGACGCAGTGGTGTTCGACCGGCGCCTGTGGCACATGCGCGATCGCAACCGGAGCACCCTGACGCGTCGCGCCCTGTTCACCGCGTATACCTACCGCTGGGTTCGGCCGCGTGACGAGTTGCACCTGCGGCCGGAGCTCTTCGGTGTCCTCACGCCGGTGCGCGCTCAACTGTTGGGCGCATCGGCCGGGGGCGCCATCGGGTACTGGATACCGAGCGCGGACGCCACGCCGCTTCGCGATCGGGTCGCCGGCGCCTGAGGAGGCCCCGACGGGCCCGGTCCCCGCGTGCGGTAGGGTCCGCCGGTGACCCCAGTCCGAGACCTCCTGCGCGCAGGCCCCGATGGGTCACCGCTCCTGCCGAGGATAGACCCGCACGGCCATGCCGGCATCCGAAGCAAGGCTGAGGCGCTGCAGGAGATCGAGGGAACGTCCCGCCGGCTGGCCGCCCTCCAGGAACGCCTGTGGGCCGAGCACACGAGGTCGCTGCTCGTGGTCCTCCAGGGCATGGACACCAGCGGCAAGGGCGGCACGATCAAGCACGTGTTCCGCGGCGTGAACCCCGCGGGCCTGGATGTCGCCGCGTTCAAGCAGCCCACCGAGGAGGAGCTCGCGCATCCGTTCCTCTGGCGCATCGAACAGCGTCTCCCGGATCCGGGCGAGATCGTGATCTTCGACCGCTCGCACTACGAGGACGTGCTGGTGGTGCGGGTGCACAACGTGGTGCCCGAGGACGTGTGGCGCGCCCGCTACGACGAGATCGTCCAGTGGGAGCGGCGCGTGGCGGGCGCCGGCACGACGATCGTCAAGGTGTACCTGCACATCTCCTACGATGAACAGCGTCAACGACTGCTGGCCAGACTCGACGACCCCGACAAGCACTGGAAGTTCAACGAGGGCGACATCGAGGAGCGGGCCCACTGGCACGACTACATGGCAGCCTACGAGGACGTGTTCGCACGGTGCCACTCCGATGACGCCCCCTGGTACATCGTGCCGGCCAACCGCAAGTGGTACCGCAACTGGGCGGTGGAGCGTCTGGTCGTGGAGACGCTGGAGGAGCTTGATCCGGCTTACCCGCGTCCGGATCTGGATGTGCAGGCGCTGAAGGAACGCCTCGCGCCGCCGAACTGACCTCCACCACAGGCCGTCACCCACCGGATACCCTGCCCCAGATGAACGATCGCCGTCGCCTGGTTCTGGCGAGCTTCCTCATGCTCTTCACCGAGCTGGTCCTGATCCGCTGGTCGGGAGCCAGCATCGTGTATCTCTCCTACTTCTCGAACTTCGTGCTCCTGGGCAGCTTCCTGGGGATCGGTGTGGGGTTCCTCCGGGCGCGCTTCCCACCCGACCTGTTCCGCTCGGCCCCCATCGTGATGGCATTCTTCGTGGCCTTCGTCGTGAAGTTCCCGGTGGTGATCGACCGATCCGGATCGGCGCTCGTCTTCTTCGGCTCGCTCTCGCAGCAGGGGATGCCGATGTGGGTCATGCTGCCGATCGTCTTCTGCGCCGTTGCGGTGATCATGGCCTGCGTGGCGCAGGGCGTGGCACGGTTGTTCTCCAACTTCGAACCGCTGGAGGCCTACCGGCTCGACATCCTTGGCAGCATCCTGGGGATCGCGGCGTTCTCGCTGCTCTCGTTCCTGGGGACACCCCCGCCGGTGTGGGGCATCGTTCTCACCGTCTCGTACCTGCTGGTCATCGGACGCCTCGCCCTGCTGCAGACGATCTCGCTGGCGGCCATCGTCCTTCTGTTCGCGTTGGGATCGCCGGCCGCGGGCATCCAGACCTGGTCCCCGTACTACCGGATCGACGCAAGCGCGGTGACGATCGACGGACAGAAGGCCTACGCGATCAGCGTCAACGGCATCCCCCACCAGTCCATGATCGGGGCGGAGATCCGCGTGAGGATCGAACCCACCTACGGCCTTCCGTACGAACGAGCCGCCGGCAATCCCCTTCGAAACGTCCTGATCGTCGGCGCCGGCACGGGCAGCGACGTCGCGATCGCACTGCGTGCGGGCGCACAGCACGTCGACGCCGTCGAGATCGACCCGAAGCTGCAGAAGCTCGGCAGCCAACGGCACCCGGACCGGCCCTACCAGGATCCCCGGGTCACCGCGATCGTGAACGACGGCCGCGCCTTCCTGGAGCAGACCGACCAGACCTACGATCTGATCCTGTTCGCGCTCCCGGATTCGCTCACCTTGGTGAGCGGTCAGTCCGCGCTGCGACTGGAGAGTTACCTCTTCACGGAGGAGGCCATCCGCTCCGCAGCCGCGCATCTCAGGCCGGGCGGATCGTTCGGGATGTACAACTACTACCGTGAGGTCTGGCTGGTGGATCGGCTCGCCGGCACGCTGCGAACGGTCTTCGGCACCGCGCCCTGCATCGACGTGGACCCCTTCGACGTCGGTCCAACCATCGGCAACTTCTCCCTGCTGATGGATTCGAACGACTCGGGCGCGCTCACGTGCGCGACGACGTGGGATCCGCTGGAGCGTTCGGTCCCGGCGCCTGCGACCGACGACCATCCCTTCGTGTACCTGCGCACGCGGACGATCCCGAGCCTGTACCTGTTGGTGCTGGCCATGGTGCTCGTTGCCTCGCTCGCATTGGTCCGTGTGGCGGGTGGACCGCTGCGAGCGATGGGCGGCTATCTCGACCTGTTCTTCATGGGCGCGGCGTTCCTGCTCCTGGAGACGAAGAACGTCGTGCAGTTCGCGTTGCTGTTCGGCACGACGTGGTTCGTGAACGCGCTCGTGTTCGGCGGCATCCTGCTGACCGTGCTCATGGCCGTCGAGGTCGCCCGGCGGGTCCGGGTGCGCAGGGTCGGTCTCCTGTGGGGGGGCCTGGCGGCTTCCCTCTTGGTGGCCTGGATCGTGCCGGTGCAGTCGTTGCTCTCGCTCGACGTCGTACCCCGATTCCTGGTCGCAACGGCGTTGGCGTTCGCCCCCGTCTTCCTCGCGAACCTGATCTTCGCGGAGCGCTTCCGCGACGTCGGCGAGTCAACGGTGGCGTTCGGCGCCAACCTCCTCGGCGCGATGGTGGGCGGGGTGGTCGAGTATCTGTCACTGGTCATCGGCTACCGGGCGCTGCTGCTGGTGGTGGGGGCGATCTACGCCCTGGCGTACGCGTACAGCCGGCGGGTGCGGAGCGAGCCGCTCGAGCCCGCGAAGATCGACGTCGTGGCCGCCCATGGAACCGTCTGAGCGATCCGCCGTGGCGGGCCGGTCAGCGGTCCCCCTCGCGGAACACCCCCAACAGCTCGCGCTCGCGGTCGCGCCCCAGTCCGGCGCCCATCGGCCAGGTCTGCGGCCGCGTGCGATCCCACGCCAGCGTGTCGCGCACGGTCCCGGCCACCGGACGGGGTGCGAGACCGGCGGCGATCGCCTTGCCCGGGTCGAACGCGTTGAATCCGGGAAAGCCGGGCATCCACATGGGCAGGTCGGACCAGGGCGCCACGCCGTGCGCCCGCAGGAACGATTCGGGCACCCAGGTGACGTCGGCGTCTGAACCGGCCGCCTCCCTGCACACGACGAGCAGCACCCCCAGGGGCATCGGCGGGGCGACCGCGCTGAACACGTCCGCCGACCGCGCCTCCACGTGCGCGAGCATGAAGGCCGCGAGATCACGCACGTCGATGAATTGGACCTGATAGGAGGACGGGGCAGGCGCGAGCACCTCGCCGCCCTCGGCCATCCGCCGCACCCAATAGGTGAACCGGTCCGTCGGGTCGTCGGGGCCAACGATCAGCCCGGGCCGCACGATCAAGGCGCGCCCGGGGAACGCCGCCTGCACCTCACGCTCGCATGCCACCTTCAGCGGGCCGTAGGTCTCCTCGGTGATCTCCTCGACCCCGAGCGGCGGCGGATCGAGGATCGGGCCGTCCTCGCGCGCACCGATCGGAACGTCGTCGGGGTGCACCGAGAGCGTGGACACGAACGTCAGGTGCTCCACGGCTCCCGCCAGGAGGCGAGCCGAGCTCCCGACGACCCTCGGTACGTAGCCGCACGTGTCGACGGCGACGTCCCAGGTGCGACCGGCTAGGGGCGCCAGACCCCCATCACGATCGCCGCGGATCCGCTCGGCCTCGGGGAACAGGCCCGGGTTCGTGATCCCCCGGTTGAACAAGGTGACCTGGTGCCCGCCCTCGAGCGCCCGGGCAACGAAGTGGCGCCCCACGAACTCCGTGCCCCCGATCACCAGGATCCGCATGTCCGGATGCTACCCGGAGCCGAACATCGGCCCTGCGACAC
>JALYMB010000247.1 GCA_030773935.1 Actinomycetota bacterium
GCGTACTGCACCCCTGCGACGGCGGGCACCAACCCGATCCCGAGCGCGCTCGCGACGGTCGGGATCAGCGCCGGCGTGCCCGGCCGCTCGCCGACCAGGGACAGCCCCTCGGCGGCGCCGACCCGAGACCACCAGAGGTAGACGGGCATGTCGGGCCCGACCGCGAACGCGTACTGGTGGACCAGCGTCGGCCAGACCGCGACGCGAAGGAACACGGCTCCGAGCACGACGACGAGCAGCAGGTCGATCGTCGCGCGGGCGGACCCGGTCCGGATCTCGGTCGATCCGGTCGTCGCCGTTTCGGTCGTCGTCACGTCGCCGGGCGACCGTATCACCGCGGCTTAGTAGCATCGCCGCCATGCTCGATCGCGAGCTCGTCGCCGAGGTGCTCACCGCCGCGCGCCGCAAAGGTGGCGACTTCGCGGAGGTCTTCGTCGAGGAGCGCTCGTCCACCTCGATCCGTCTGGACGACGGGCGGGTCGAGGAGCTGACGACCGGCCTCGATCGTGGGGCGGGTGTGCGGGTGGCGCAGGGCACGAGCTACGGGTACGCGTACTCGAACAAGCTGGACCGCGACGCGCTGCTCGAAGCCGCCGCGGCGGCGAGCGCGGCGCTCCGCGGCGACGCCCCGGGCACGGTCGTCGACCTGACCGACCGCTTCGGGCGGGGGACCAACCGTGCGGGCCGCGCGGCCGACAGCATCGCCGCCGCCGACAAGGTCGGGTGGCTCCGAGAGGTCGACGAGGTCGCGCGCGGGCACAGCCCCGAGGTGACCCAGGTCACCGGGATCTACTTCGACTCGCTCCAGCGACGGCTGGTCGCGGCCTCGGACGGCCGGTGGATCGACGAGGAGCGGCCGCGGATCCGGCTGGTCGCCCAGGTCGTCGCGAAGCGCGGTGACGTCATCCAGACCGGGTGGGACGGGCCGGCCGCCTGCGCGGGCGTCGAGTTCCTCGATGCCCATCCGCCGCGTGTCACCGCCGAACGGGCGGCGACGCGCGCCGTCACGATGCTGGACTCGATCCCCGCGCCGGCCGGCGAGATGGCGGTGGTCGTCGCGAACGGGTGCGGCGGGGTCCTGTTCCACGAGGCGGTCGGGCACCCGTTAGAGGCCGATGCCGTCGACAAGGAGGCGTCCGTGTACCGCGCGCTCGTCGGCGAGCGGTGCGCGAGCGAGTTGATCGACGGCGTCGACGACGCCACGATCGCGAACGGCTGGGGTTCGTACGATTTCGACGACGAAGGCGAGCCCGCCCAACGGACCGAGCTGTTCCGCGCCGGCGTCCTCCAGGGCTTCCTGCAGGACCGGCTCCGGGCCGCCAAGATGGGTGTCCAACCCACCGGGAACGGTCGGCGCGAGTCCTACGCCTCGCCGCCGATCGTGCGGATGACGAACACGAACATCCTTCCCGGCAAAGAGGACCCGGACCAGATCCTCCGTTCGACGGCGCACGGGATCTACGTCCGTGGGCTCGGCGGCGGCCAGGTCAATCCCGCGACCGGCGACTTCGTGTTCGGGGTCTCGGAGGGCTACCTGATCGAGGACGGTCACGTCACGACGCCGGTCCGCGGCGCCAACCTGATCGGCCGGGCGATCGAGGTCATGAGCTCCGTCGACGTGGTCGGGAGCGACTTCGAGACCTGGGAAGGCGTCTGCGGCAAGGACGGCCAGAGCGCACCGGTGGGAAGCGGCTCGCCGACGCTCCGCATCGCCAAGATCACGGTCGGAGGTACCGGTGCCTGAGCTCGGAGCGTTGGTGCACGCCGCCGTGGAAGCGGCGGACCGAGACGAGCAGGTCGAGGCCTACGCCGAGGAGGGACGCCAGACCGAGGTGAGCGCGCTCCGGAACGAGATCGAGGGCATGACCTTCGCGGAGTCACGAGGCCTCGGCGTCCGCGTGATCCGCGACGGGCGGCTCGGCTACGCGTGGGCGGCCGATCCCTCGGAGGACGAGGCGCGCGAGACGGTGTGGCGGGCGCGAGAGAACGCCGCGCTCTCCGAGCCGGACGAGCACAACCGCCTGCCCGCGGCGGAGTCGTTCGAGGCGATGCCCGAGATCTTCCGCGAGCAGAGCGTGACCGTCGCCGTCGACGACAAGGTGCGGATGGCGTTGGAGCTCGAGGCGTACACCGTCTCCCGCGATCCGCGCGTGTCGAAGGTCGACCAGGCGCAGGTCGGGGACGCGGTCTCGCGCGTGGCGATCGCCTCGACGACCGGGGTCGACATCGAGTACGCGAGGACCGACGCCTGGGCCGTCGTCGTCACGCTCGCCGTGGACGGCGACGAGACCCAGACCGGCTTCTCCTACGCGATCACGCGCGGGCTCGACGCGCTCACGTGGGAGCCGGTTGCCGACGAGGCGGTCGAGCGCGCGGTGAAGATGCTCGGCGCCGTCAAACCGCCGACCGCCAAGCTGCCAGTCGTGCTCGACCCGTTCGCCGCATCGAGCTTCCTCGGCGTGCTCGCCGGCGCGCTGAACGCGGAGGCAGTTTTGAAGGGCAGGTCGCTCTTCGCCGACATGGTCGGTCGAGCCGTCGGCTCCGACGCGTTCACGCTGGTCGACGACGGACGCCGGCTCGACGGCCCCGGAGCGTGTCCGTTCGACGGGGAAGGGGTTCCGAGCGGCCGGACCGAGCTGTTCACGGGAGGAACGCTGAACGGGTTCCTCCATGACACGTACACTGCGCGCCGGGCCGGTGGTGGCCAACGATCGACGGGCAACGCCAAGCGCGGTGGCTACCGGACGACGCCGGGTGTCGGCACGTCGACCTTCTTCGTGGATCCCGGGGAGCTCTCGTACGACCAGCTCCTGGCGAAGGCCGAGGGCGGCGTGCTGATCATGGACGTCTCGGGGGTGCATTCCGGCGCGAACCCGATCAGCGGCGAGTTCAGCGTCGGGGCGACGGGGCTGCGGGTCGAGGGCGGAGCCACGGGGGAACCGCTCCGCGAGATGACGATCGCATCAACCCTGCCCGAGATGCTCGCGGGCATCGCGGGGGTCGGCAGCGACCTCCGCTTCTTCTCCAGCGTCGGGACGCCATCGATCCTGATCGGTGAGATGACGCTCGCGGGGGTCTGAGCGGCTCGATCTCAGATCGTCGCGGAACGAACGCCGGTCGCGATCAACAGGAGGACGATCGCCGCAGCGGCGAGCCGGTAGACCATGAAGACGAGGAAGTCGTGGCGCCGCAGGTACCGCAGGAGGAACCAGATCACCACGAAGCCACTGATCGCGGATGCGACGAACCCCCAGAAGAACTGGGCACCGTA
>JALYMB010000248.1 GCA_030773935.1 Actinomycetota bacterium
CTCCCCGGCCCGTTCTCGGTCTCCCACAGGTCGCCGTTGGCGGGATCGACGCAGAGCCCGAACGAGTTGCGATGCCCGATCGAGTAGACCGGGTTGTCGGGTCCGAACGGATTGTCCGGCGCCAGCGTGCCGTCGGCCTCGATGCGGATGATCTTCCCGCCGATGTCGTTGGGATCCTGTGCCCGTTCGGCCTCGTGCGCCTCACCCAGCGACAGGAACAGGGAGCCGTCGAGCCCGAACACCAGGTCCCCACCGTTGTGGTACCCGCTGGCCGAGAGACCGTCGATCATGTTCTGACGCTCCGTACCGGTGTCGCCGTCGGCAAGGATGCGGATCAGCCGGTTCCGGCCGTCGGCGGCGTCGGAGTAGTACACGTACACCCAGGGCTGTGCGGAGAAGTTGGGATGCAGCGCGATGCCCAGCAGGCCGGTCTCGCCGCCGCCGATCACGTCGAGGTGATCGAAGGGCTGGGGGAGCACGTGGTCGCCGGCGATGATCCGGATGTCACCGGTCTCCTTCTCCGTGTAGAAGATCCGCCCGTCTGGCGAGATCGCCATGTTCGTGGGGAAGGCGAGGTCTCCGGCGACGAGCTCGGGCTTCGTGCGGGCGGCGGCGGCCGGAGCGGCGATCGTCACCACGAACGCGAGGGCCAGCAGGGCGGGCGGCAGGCGGCGGCGGACCACGAGCCGAGTGTAGCCGCGCGCGGTTGACCGCCGGATCGTGGCGGACGTACCGTCGCCGCTCCATGACGTACCGCATCGACCACGCCGTGTATGCCGTTCGCGATCTGGACATCGCCGCCGCTCGCTGGGAGGAGACCTACGGTCTGGCCTCGATCCCGGGCGGCCACCATCCTCGATGGGGAACCGCCAATCGCATCGTCCCGCTGGGCGTGGACTACCTGGAGCTGCTGGCGGTGACGGAGCTCGCGATCGCCGTCGGTTCGGTCCTGGGCCGAGCGCTCGTGGATCTCACCGCCGAGGGCGATCGCTGGTTCTCGATCTGTCTGGCCGACGACGACATCGAGGCCACCGCGGCCCGTCTCCACCTCACCGTCGAGCCCGGAACCCGCACGACGCCCGACGGCGTCGAGCTGCGGTGGCGCGGCGCCGGCATCGACGCCGAGGAACGCGACCCGTGGCTCCCCTTCTTCATCTCCTGGGACGTCCCTCCTGAGCTGCATCCCGGCCGCACCCCAGTCCGGCACCGCGCCGGCGTGCTGGGTATCGCCGACGCCGAGATCTCCGGCGATGCGGCGCGACTGCGCGACTGGCTTGGCGGGGCCGACGTGCCCCTGCGGGTCATCGGGGGTCCCGATGGGGTCCGCTCGGTCGCCCTGCGGCGATCCGGCGGAGAACCGCTCACCGTGATCTGACCGGCGGCCGTCCTCACCCCAGGGCCGAGGACAGGTCCGCGATCAGGTCGTCGGGGTGCTCGATCCCCACGGACAGGCGGATCAGCTCGGGCGGGACCTCCAGGACAGAGCCTACGACGCTCGCGTGCGTCATGGGGCCCGGCACCTCGATCAGGGACTCCACGCCCCCCAAGGACTCGGCAAGGAAGAACAGGCGCGTGGCGCTCGCCACCCGGACCGCCTCCGAGGCCGATCCGACGGTGAACGACACCATGCCGCCGAAATCCGACATCTGGCGGGCGGCGATCTCGTGGCCGGCGTGGCCGGACAGACCCGGGTAGTAGACGTGCTGCACGCGGGGGTGCGCCGCGAGCCACGTCGCGATCTGCCCGGCGCCCTCGCAGTGCGCCCGCATCCGCACCGCGAGGGTCTTGATCCCTCGCAGAGACAGGTAGCAATCCATGGGCCCGGGCACGGCGCCGATCGCGTTCGTGAGGAACCCCAGCCGTTCGATCCACTCGGGATCGCTCGTCACCAGCGCACCCCCGATCAGATCCGAGTGCCCACTCAGATACTTCGTGACACTGTGCACGACGGCGTCCGCGCCCGAGGACAGCGGCCGCTGCAGGGCCGGCGTCGCGAAGGTGTTGTCCACGACGACTCGTGCGCCGGCCTCGTGCGCGACCGCCGCGACCGCGGCGACGTCGACGATCTTGAGCAGAGGATTGGATGGCGTCTCGATCCACACGAGCCGGGTGGCGTCGCCGATCGCCGAGCGCAGCGCGTCGGCGTCGCCGAGATCGCACGTGGTGCACGTGAGGCCCCAGTCGGCGAGGACCCGCGTGAGGAGCCGGTACGTGCCCCCGTACACATCGTCGGCCAGGACCACGTGGTCGCCCGGTTTGAGCGTGAGGAGCAGCGATGTCTCGGCGGCCATCCCACTTGCGAAGCAGAACGCACGCTCGCCGCCTTCGAGCGTCGCCAGCGCCTGCTGCAGCGCCTCTCGCGTCGGGTTCCCGCCGCGCGCGTAATCCCACACCTTCGGTGCGCCCACCGTGTCCTGGACGTAGGTGGAGGTCTGGTAGATCGGCACGTTCACCGCGCCGTACGCGGTCTCGGGTTCCTGTCCCGCGTGGATCGCCTGCGTCTCGAACTTCATCGCACCTCCGGGGGTCGCTCCCATCGCCGTCGCTCCAGCTCCTCCTCGGCTCGCCGGCCCTCACGGACCCGGTCCCACAGCATGGACCGGTAGCGTCCGTCGTGTCCTCGCACGAACTCGCGAGGCGGCGCGACCTGGCGCTCACATCCACACGCGCAATATCGGAAGAGACGATCGTCGTCCTCCGCGGGCGCCGGGCCCGGCCGATATCGCGGGAGGGGAGCCGCGACCGGCAGCACGATGACGCCCTCGGCGTCGTCCCCGAGGTAGGTGTGCCTGCCCTCGGCCACCACCACGCCGGTGAGCGCGGCCAGCGCCGCATCCACCTGGTCCAGCGTGCGCAGCCCGTCGGTCCGTACGCCGTGTGCGCGAAGGACGCGCTCCCGCCAGTCTCGCGTGCGCATCCCGTGCGGCTTCAGTCCGCCCGACAGGACCACCGCCGTCGCGTACGGGAAGACCTCGATCGCCCTGCGTCCGCTGCGCCCCGCGGTGTCCAGCGCGTATCCGTGCTCGGCCACCAGAGCGAAGACGGCCATCCCGGCCTTCATCCATCCGAAGAAGGGCTTGTCGCCGACGGCGGCCGACGGTGTGGGGAAGGTGCTGATCCCCAGCTCCGCCAGCAGGCGCTCGGTGCGTCGGGAGCGGCCACCGGCGTTCCATGTGGGCGGGGAGTCGATGGCGACGACCTGTGGACGGTACTGGCCGAGGAGGAGCGCCACGTCCTCGAGTCCCGCGCGCGCCTCGGTCATCACGATCGCACGGTCGTCATTCACGAGGACCAGGTCGAGCCCCTTGCGATCGCCGCCGACGTCCACCCCGAGCGCGCGCACGGTGCTCAGTGCGTGGTCCGCCGGCGATGGGCGAGGAAGTCCAGGAGGTCGCTTCGGGTGAGCACCCCGAGCACCTGGCCGGCCTTGGTGACGAGCACCGCGGGTTGCTGTTCGAGGTCGGCGAACGCGGCCTCCACGGGGTCGTCGAACTCCACCATCGGGATCGGCGGCGCCATCACCTCGGCGACATCCGCCTGCAGCGCATCGGGGTCGCGGAAGATCCGGTCGAGGAGCTCCCGGTCCCGGATGGAGCCGACGAACCCGCTCACGTCCGTTCCCTCCTCCCTCACCACGGGCGCCTGCGAGATCGAGTGCTCCTGCAGGAGGTCGACCGCCTGTCGTACCTTGTCGTGCGCCCGAACCGTTACCAGCGAGGGAAGGGATCCGCCCTTGGCGGCCAGGACCTCCTCGACCCGCACGAGGTCGGGCCGGTCCAGCAGCCCGTACTGCAGCATCCACGAGTCCGAGTACAGCTTGGTCAGGTAGTTGCGGCCGGTGTCGGGCAGCAGCACCACGACGGTCTTCGTCTCGTCCAGCTCCCGCGCCACCTCGAGGGCAGCGTGCACGGCCGAGCCGCACGAGCCCCCCACCAGGATGCCCTCCTGACGTGTGACGGCGCGCGCCATCCGGAAGGCGTCTCGATCGGAGACCCGCACGTAGCGATCGACCACGGTCGGGTCGAAACTGTCCGGCCAGAAGTCCTCGCCGATCCCTTCGGTGAGATACGGGCGCGGCCGATCGCCCGAGTACAGGCTCCCTTCGGGGTCGGCGCCGACCACGACGACATCGGGGTTCTGCTCCTTCAGGTAGCGGCCCACGCCCGTGATCGTGCCACCCGTGCCCACGCCGGCGACGAAGACGTCGACCGTGCCGTCGGTCTGGTCCCAGATCTCGGGACCCGTTGTGTCGTAATGGGTCTTGGGATTCTCCGGGTTGAAGTACTGGTTGGGCTGGAACGCGCCGGGGATCTCCTCGGTGAGGCGGTCCGCCACACGGTAGTAGCTCTCTGGCGACTCGGGTGCGACGGCGGTCGGGGTGATGACCACCTCGGCCCCGTACGCGCGCAACAGCGCGACCTTCTCCTGGCTCATCTTGTCGGGCATGACGAAGATGCACTTGTACCCGCGGATCGCGGCGGCGATGGCCAGGCCGTGCCCCGTGTTGCCCGAGGTTGGCTCCACGATCGTCCCGCCAGGTCTCAGCAGGCCCTCGCGCTCGGCGGCCTCGATCATACGGATGCCGATCCGGTCCTTCACGCTTCCGCCGGGGTTCAGCATCTCGAGTTTCGCGAGGACGCTCGGGCGCACACCGCGCGTGACCTTCGTGAGCCGGACGAGAGGGGTGTCACCCATGGCGTCCAGGAACGTATCCAACACCCTCATGCGACCCTCCGTTCGGCGCTCCGGCAGACCTATCGTGCCAAACTACGCCCGATGCGTCCCGAAAAACGAGCCGGAGAAACGGGTTGACCGACGAGATCACCGGCCGCGTCTTGGTCGTGGAGGACGAGGCAGCGCTCGCACGGCTCCTCCAGGTGGAGTTGGGAGCATCCGGCTTCGAGGTGATGCTCGCAGGCGACGGCGAGACGGCGCTCACCACGGCTCTGGCCGAGCCTCCCGACCTGATCCTGGCCGACGTGATGATGCCGCGCATGGACGGGTTCGAGCTGATCCGGCGCCTCCGCGCCGACCCGCGCACCGAGGATGTCTCCATCATCATGCTCACCGCGCGCGGCCTCAAGACCGACAAGCTCGAAGGCCTCACCGCGGGCGCCGACGACTACCTCACGAAACCCTTCGACAACGAGGAGCTCGTCGCGCGGGTGCGAGGGGCCCTGCGGCGAGCCCGGCACCTTCGGTCCCAGTCGCCACTGACCGGGCTCCCGGGTAACGCTCGGATCGAGGACGAGATCGATGCGAGGATCACGAGCCGGGAGCCGTTCGCCGTGCTGTACCTGGACCTGGATCACTTCAAGGTCTTCAGCGATCGGTACGGCTTCCTCCGTGGCGACGAGGCGCTGCGGTCGACGGGTCTGTTGATCCGGGAGGCGGTCCGACGGGTCGCAGGCACCAGGGCGTTCGTCGGGCATATCGGGGGTGACGACTTCGTGGTGCTGGCTGCCCCCGAGGACGTCGAACCGGTGAGCCGGGAGGTCTTCGCCAGGTTCGCCGAGCTCGCGCCCACGCTCTACGACCCCCAGGACGCGGCCCGTGGTTTCATCGACGCAGAGGACCGGCAGGGGCGGTCCGGGCGGTTCCCCCTGCTGACGATCTCGATCGGCGTGGCCTCGACGGCGGTGCGTGGCCTCACGCATCGGGCGGAGGCCGTCGCGATCGCGACCGAGATGAAGGCATTGGCCAAGCGCACCCCCGGTTCCCGGCTGGAGGTCGATCGCCGCAGCGGAGATCCGAGGTCAGGCCCCCAGGCACGCTCCGGAACCGAGGCCTGAATCCGCAGATGGGCTACACCTGCGGGGGTAAGGTGCCGATTGCAGGGGAGTGCTGCAGGGGGAATACGTGACCGACCAGGACGTGATGGAGACGGAGGAGCCGGCCGGCGAGACAGTGCTGGTCGTCGACGACGACCCCTTCATCGCCCGACTCCTGGAGATCGAGCTCCGCGCCGCGGGCTACGACGTGCGCGTGGCGGGCGACGGCGTGCAGGCCCTCGAGGCGGCCCAGGAGCGATGCCCCGATCTGGTGCTGGCCGACGTGATGATGCCGAACATGGATGGGTTCGAGCTGACCCGTCGGCTCCGCCAGGACCCGCGCACCGTCTCCGTGAGCGTGATCATGCTCACGGCGCGAGGGCTCTCGGCTGACAAGCTCGAGGGCTTCTCCGTGGGCGCCGACGACTACATCGTGAAGCCGTTCGATACCCCGGAGCTGCTGGCGCGGATCCGCGGGGTGCTGCGCCGGGCTCGGGAGATGCGGGCCCAGTCGCCGCTCACCGGCCTCCCCGGCAACGTCCGGATCGAAGAGGAGATCGAATCGCGGGTAGCGGCGGGCCGGCCGTTCGCGATCCTGTACGCCGACCTGGACCACTTCAAGGCCTACAACGACCACTACGGCTTCATGCGAGGCGACCAGGTGATCCAATTCACCGCCCGGATCGCCCAGGAGGTGGCGATCAGCCACTCCACCGGCGAGAGCTTCGTGGGTCACGTGGGCGGCGACGACTTCGTGGTGGTGTGCTCGCCGGAGTCCGCGATCGAGCTGTCCCAAGCGCTGGTGGACCGCTTCGACGCCGAGTCACCCGAGCTGTACGACGACGAAGACCGCGCGCGTGGCTACGTGGAGGTGACGAACCGGCGTGGCGAGATGCAGCGCTTCCCCTTGCTGTCGATCTCGATCGGTATCGCGACCACGGAGCTGCGGGCCTTCGCCCATCACGCCGAGGCGGTGGCGGTCGCCACCGAGATGAAGTCCTTCACGAAGACCTCGTCCGGCTCCTCGTGGGCCGTCGACCGCCGCACGAACTGAGTCGGTCCGGCCTCCCGGGGGTCACGGCGGAGGCCCGGCCTCCGAAGCCACGGGAAACGTCAGGGAGAACACGCTGCCCCCACCCTCCCGATCGCGGTGGGAGATGCCGCCGCCATGGGCCGCCATGATGCGTCGAGCCAGGAACAACCCGATACCGAGGCCCTCGTGCGCTCGCGTGTCGCTCGCGTCCGCCTGGGTGAACGCGTCGAAGATCCGCTCGCGCTGTTCCTGGGGCACGCCCGGGCCCCGGTCGGCCACCTCGATCCGGAACGCCTCCCCCTCGCTGAGGGCAGTCACGTCCACGGTCTCACCTGGGCCCGACAGGTCCAGTGCGTTCTCGATCAGCGTGACGAGGGCCTGTGTTGCGAGGTCCACGTCCACCGACAGGAGGAGCGCGGCAGCCACGTCCGGGACGTTCAGGCGGTCACGATCCGCGGCGAACTCCTCGGTGGCCCGCCGGATCAGATCGCCGGCAGCGATGGGCACGGTGGAGACCTCCACACCGGGACGATCCAGCCGTGCGGCCGCGGAGAGGTTTCCGACCAGGCGGCGCAGGCGCTCCGAAGCCTTCGCCACACCGCTTCCCAACACCCGAACCTCCTCATCGCTCAAGTGCTTGCCCCGTTCCGCCACCGTCAGGGCGAAGCCCTGGATCGTGGTGATCGGCGTGAACAGCTCGTGGGACAGGATCTGGATCAGCTCGGACTTCGTGCGGTTCAGCTCCCTGAGGTCGCGCGTGAGCTCCTCCGATCGTTCGAGCAGGCTCGCGAGCTCGCGGATGACGTCGGCCGTCACCTCAACGGACAGGCTGCCCTGGCCGCGCATCGAGCGGCGGATGGCGTAGAGGATCTCGTCCGCCGACGTTCCCTTCACCACGTAGCCCACCACGCCCGCTCGGAGCATCTCCAGGACCGTGCGACGGTCCTCGTAGGCGGACAGCGCCACCACCCGGGTCGCGGGTGAGCCCTTCCGGATCTCCCGTGCCGCGTGGGCACCGCCGCCCGCCGGCATCTTCACGTCCACGAGCGCCACGTCGGGAAGCTCCCGCAGGGCCACCTCGATCGCCTCTGCGGCGTCCCCCGCTGCTCCGACCAGGTCCATGCCGGGATCGGCATCGATGAGGTCGCCGAGCGCCTCGCGCACCGCGGCCTCGTCCTCGGCGATCATGACCCTGATCTGACCCACGTGGGCACCTCGACCCGCTCGGCGGTGGTTCGACCTTACCGGCACGGGGCCGTGACCGTTCGCGACCGGCACCCCACGAACGCCCGCCGGACGGCGCTACGGGTAGGGTAGCGGCCCGGGCCGCGCGAACAGGTAGCCCTGCCCGAACGGAACGCCGAGCTCCTTCAGCGTTGCGTGCTCCCCCTCCGTCTCCACGCCTTCGGCCACGATCGCCATGCCCATCTCATCGGCGAACGAGATCATCGCGGACGCCAGCGCTCGTCGGCCCCGGTCCGTGTCGACGTTCCGCGTGATGCTCATGTCGAGCTTCACGATGTCGGGTGCCAGGCGCAGGGTGTGCCGCAGGCTGGAGAAGCCCGCTCCGGCGTCGTCGATCGCGATGCGGACGCCCCGCTCCCGGAGCAACCGCAGAGCGGAGGTGAAGGCGGCGTAGTCCTCGACGGGCTCGTGCTCGGTGATCTCCACCACCAGCCGTTCCACCGGCGCCTCGTCCAGGAGCCCCAACAGACCCTGGTGCATGGCGACGCGGTGCGAGGCGTTCACGGAGATGTAGGTCCCCTGGGGGACGTTGCCGACCTCAGCGAGCGCCGATCGGATCGCCGCGAGTTCGAGCTCGACGCCGAGCCCGACCTCGGCGGCCTCGCGGAACCGTTCGTTCGGCGGTCGGTCCGGTTCGTCCAGGAAGCGCGCGAGCGCCTCCGAGCCCACGATCGATCCCGTGATCAGGTCGACGATCGGTTGGAAATGCATCACGAGGCCCTCGCCCTCGATCAGGCGGCGCACACGCGCCTGGCGCGTGAGCCGATCGACGGTGGCGACCTCCTCGCGACGGAGGTTCGTCGTCAGCTCGTGCACGATGCCGTCCATGACCTCGTTGGAGAGGCTGGCTCGGCCCTGGGCGGCGCGCCCGATCGAACGAACGATCTCGTCTGGCGTCGTGCCCTTCACGAGGTAGCTCACGGCGCCTGCCCGGAGCATGTCCAGCACGGTCTGGCGATCCTCGTGCGCCGACAGCGCGATCACGCGGGTGGCCGGGGACGCCTCCATGATCCCTCGCGCCGCCCGGGGACCTCCTCCCGCGGGCATCTTCACGTCCACGATCGCGACGTCGGGCCGGATGGCCTCCGCCAGGGCGATCGCCTCGTCGGCGTCGCCGGCCGAGCCGACCAGCCGCATCGACTCCTCCGAAGCGATGAGATCGGCGAGCGCGCTGCGCAGTCGCGGCTCGTCATCGGCGATCAAGACTCGGATCGTATCCAGGGGGACTCCTTCTCCAGGGATGCGAGCCGGATGCTACCCGACCGCCCACCCCGAGGCGCGCAGCGCCCGGGCTATCATCGGCGCCGAGACCTGGAGGTCCACCGATGGCCCCACGTGAGATCCGAGCCCCAAGGGGTAGCGACCTGACCTGCCGCTCCTGGCCCCAGGAGGCGGCGATGCGCATGCTGATGAACAACCTCGACCCGGATGTCGCGGAACGGCCGGAAGACCTGGTGGTGTACGGGGGAACCGGGAGAGCAGCTCGATCGTGGGAGGCATACGACGCGATCGTCGGGTGCCTCACCCATCTCGGCGACGACGAAACACTGCTCGTGCAGTCCGGGAAGCCGGTGGCGGTCTTCCGCACGCACGAGATGGCGCCCCGCGTGCTGATCGTGAACTCGATGTTGGTCCCCAAGTGGGCGGACTGGGACACCTTCCGGGAGCTCGAGCACGCGGGACTCACGATGTACGGACAGATGACGGCGGGCTCATGGATCTACATCGGGACCCAGGGCATCCTGCAGGGAACCTACGAGACCCTCGCCGAGTGCGCGGCGCAGCACTTCGACGGCACCCTTGCCGGCACGGTCACGCTCACGGGGGGGCTGGGCGGGATGGGTGGGGCACAGCCGCTCGCCATCACGATGAACGGCGGCGTGGCGTTGTGCGTCGAAGCGGACCCGGCCCGGATCGAGCGGCGTATCAAGACCCGCTACCTCGATCGGGAGACCGACTCCCTCGACGAGGCGCTCGCGTGGACGGGCGAGGCGAGGGTCGCTCGCGAGGCGCTGTCGATCGGCATCCTGGGCAACTGCGCCGAGGTCCTGCCCGAGCTCATCCGTCGCGGCTGGCAGCCCGATGTGGTCACGGATCAGACCAGCGCGCACGATCCGCTGGGCGGTTACCTGCCCGCGGGTCTGTCGCCGGACGCCGCCTCCGAGCTGCGCGACCGCGATCCCGACGACTACGTCCGGCGCGCGCACGCCAGCATGGCCGAGCACGTCCGCGCGATGGTCGCCTTCATGGATCGTGGGGCCGTCACGTTCGACTACGGGAACAACCTGCGCGCGGGCGCCGAGATCGGCGGGCTCGAGCACGACCGAGCGTACGCGTACCCGGGGTTCGTGCCGGCGTTCGTCCGGCCGCTGTTCTGCGAGGGCAAGGGGCCGTTCCGGTGGGCGGCGCTCTCGGGGGATCCGGCCGACATCGCGGCGACCGACCGGGCGGTCGCGGACCTGTTCCCCGAGGACGACCGGCTGCAGCGGTGGCTCACCATGGCGGCCGAACGCGTGGCGTTCCAGGGACTGCCGGCCCGGATCTGCTGGCTCGGGTACGGCGACCGCGCGAAGGCCGGTCTGCGGTTCAACGAGATGGTGGCGAACGGCGAGGTCGCCGCGCCGATCGTGATCGGCCGCGACCATCTGGACGCGGGCAGCGTCGCCAGCCCGTTCCGCGAGACCGAGGCGATGGCCGACGGCTCCGACGCGATCGCCGACTGGCCGATCCTCAACGCGCTCGTCAACACCGCCGCCGGCGCGCACTGGGTGAGCGTCCATCACGGCGGCGGCGTCGGTATCGGCTACTCGATCCATGCCGGCATGGTGGTGGTGGCAGACGGCTCCGACGACGCGCGCGACCGCCTGGAGCGCGTGCTCACGACCGACCCCGGGATGGGTGTGGTGCGTCACGCCGACGCGGGCTATCCGCGCGCCATCGAGGTCGCGCACGAACGCGGCGTGCGGATCCCCATGGAACCTCCCGGATAGCCGGCGTCAGCCCGGCGGGCTCCAGCCCTCGGTGGTCTCGCGCACCCGCGCGACGATCTCCGCCTCGTCGATCCCGGTGAGCCGGCCGCGTTCCACGACGGTCTCGCCACCGATCAGAACGCGCGCGATCGCGTCGGGCTGCATCGCGTACACGATCTGTGTGGGCGCGGTGATCGACGGCTGCAGGCTCAGAGCGTCCAGGTCCAGCACGACCAGGTCGGCCGCATGGTCGGGGGCGATGCGCCCTACGGGAAGCCCAAGGATCTCGCCGCCGCGGGCGGTACCCGCCAGCAGAACGTCCTCGGCACGCATCGCGCTCGCGTCGGCCTCCACGGCCTTCGCGAGGAGCGCCGCCATGCGCATGTCGTCGAAGACGCTCTGCCGGGAGTTCGTGCAGCCGCCGTCGGTGCCGAGGCAGACGGGGATCGTGCGCTGCAGCATCTTGCGGAACGGCGCGATGCCGTCGCCCAGGAAAGCGTTGGCACCGGGGTTGTGCACGACCCGCGCGCCGCGCTCGGCGATCAGCGACAGGTCGTCGTCGTCGCACCACACGCAGTGGACCAGGATCGACCGGGGCGTCAGCGCGCCCAAGGAATCCAGGAACGCCACCGGCGACATCCCGTGACGCTCCATGATCATCGCGCGCTCGTAGGAGCCCTCCGCCACGTGGATGTGGAACGGGATGCCCAGCCGCTCGGAGATGTCCACGCCGGCCTGGATCATCTCGGGACTCGCCGCGTGCAGCGAATGCGGCGCGGGCTGCGCGAACGCGCGCCGGTTGCCTCGCAGCTCGGCATCCAGCTCGTGGAACCGGCGGACGCTGTCGGCGGTCGACTCCTGATACCGGCTGGGCGCGCCGGTCCAGTCGTACATCGCCCGCGCCAGCACGACCCGGATCCCCACCTGCGCGGCGGCCTCCACCACGGCCATCGCGTTCTCGTTCCCGCCGTCGTGCAGATAGAAGAAGTCCGCAACCGAGGTCACCCCGGCCTTCAGCATCTCCGCGAAGTCCAGCAGCGCGCCCGCGTGGATCCCTCGGCCATCCAGCCGCTCGCTGAACGGGTACAGGACGCGGTCGCGCCACTGTGCGAAGGTCAGGTCGTCACCGAAGCCGCGCAACAGCACCTGGAACGAGTGCGCGTGGCTGTTGACCGTCCCGGGCAGGACCGCAACGTCGCCCCAGTCCTCGGTCTCGTGGTCGGGCAACCGCTCGGTGAGCTCCTCCGGAGACCCGGTGGCCACAACGATGCCGCCCTGCATCGCGAAGGCCCAGCGGCGCACCCACCGGTCCTCGGCGAAGACGAGTTCAGCTCGAACGATCGTCATGCTGGGCGTTCTATCACGCCGGGCGCCCGGCGGACGGGGTAGCCTTCTCGCCGTGCCGGTGCTGCTGGGGGAGCTACTCACGTTGGACGACGTCGTTGCGGTGGCCCGCGGCGCGGAGGTCGCCTTCCCCGCGGCGGCCCGGGCGCGCGTGGAGACGGCCCGAGGCGTGATCGACCGCGCCGTCGCCGCCGGCGAGACCGTCTACGGTGTCACCACGGGATTCGGGGCCCTTGCCGACACAAGGATCGATCCGTCCCAGGCCGCCGAGCTCCAGCACGGGATCGTCCGCTCCCACGCGACGGCCGTGGGGCGCCCGCTCTCGCGCGAGGAGGCGCGCGCCATGCTGCTGCTGCGCGCTCATGTGCTGGCCCTGGGCTGCTCCGGCGTGCGGCCGCTCCTGATCGACCTCATGGTGGAGATGTTGAACCGCGACGTGACCCCCGTGGTCCCGGAGCAGGGGTCGCTCGGCGCCTCCGGGGATCTGGCACCCCTCGCGAACCTGGCGCTGCCGCTGATCGGCCACGGCGAGGTGCTGGGCGCCGACGGTCTGGCCCGTGAACCGGCCGCCGATGCGTTCGCACGGGCACGGCTGGCACCGCTGTCGCTCGAGGCCAAGGAGGGGCTGGCGTTGGTGAACGGTACGCAAGGGATGCTCGCGATCGGCGTGCTCGCGGCAGACCGGGTCCTGCGGCTGGCGCGCGCGGCCGATGTCGTGGCCGCCATGACGATCGAGGCCGCGCTGGGCACCGACGCGCCCTTCGACGAGCGCCTGCAACACCTTCGCCCCCACCCCGGTCAGATCGCGAGCGCGGCGAACCTGCGGTCGCTGCTGGCGGGCTCGCCGATGCTGGCGAGCCATCGTGACAGTCCGCACCTGGTGCAGGACGCCTACTCGCTACGCTGCGCGCCCCAGGTGCACGGCGCGGTGCGCGACGCCCACACGTACACCGCCGCCGTTCTGGCGATCGAGGCGAACGCCGTCAGCGACAATCCGATCGTCTTGCCCGACACCGGCGAGGTTCGTGCGGGCGGGAACTTCCACGGCATGCCGGTGGCGATCGCCATGGACACGCTCGCGGCGGCCACGGTCTCGCTGGCCTCGATCAGCGAACGCCGGCTCTACCGGCTCACCGATCCGAAGAAGTCGAACGGCCTTCCGGCCTTCCTGGTGAGCGCGAGCGGCCTGAACTCGGGCTTCATGCTCGTGCAGTACACGGCGGCCTCTCTGGTGAGCGAGTGCAAGACCCTCGCGCATCCGGCGTCGGTCGACTCGATCCCGTCCTCCGCGGGACAGGAGGACCACGTGAGCATGGGCATGACGTCCGCGCGGCATGCGCGCGAGATCGTGGGGAACGCGGAGACGGTCCTGGCGCTCGAGGCCCTCGCGGCCGCGCAGGCGCTGGACCTGCGGTCGCCCCTGGAGCCCGGAGCGGCCACGGCCGCCGCGCGCGACGCCGTCCGCGCCGACGTGGCCTTCTACGAAGCCGACAGGGAGTTCTCCCACGACATCGACGCCGCGCTCGCGCTCGTGCGCTCGGGCGCGCTGGTCGCGGCCGCGGAGCAAGCCTCCGGACAACTAGTCTGAGACGGACGAGCCCCGGGTGAAGATCCGCACCCCGCCCACGAACGTCGCCGTCACGGGATCGTGGCCGGGGCGGTAAGGGATGTGCGCCACGTCGGCCTCCTCCAGCAGGACCAGGTCCGCGCGCATGCCCGGCTCGATCCTTCCGAGCCGATCGTCCAGGCCCAGCACCCACGCGGGGTTCGCGGTGGCGGCCACGATCGCCGCCTGCGGACCCATCCCGTAGATCGTGCATGACATCGCGATCGCCTCGGGCATGGAGCACACGGGGGACGTGCCGGGGTTCAGATCGGTCGCGATCGCGATCGCGGCACCGGCGTCGCGCAGCGCCGCGACCGGGGGCGCGCCCTCCCGCAGGAGGAATGTGGAGGCCGGAAGGAGCACCGCTGCCGTCGTCCCGGCGCCCAGAGCGGACACGCCGGTCT
>JALYMB010000249.1 GCA_030773935.1 Actinomycetota bacterium
GCGTAGTCGAACGCGAAGAACACGATCCGGCGCGTACCCGATACGGAGATCGGCTTCACGGTGATGCCCGCGTCCCCGCGCACCTCGAAGCCGGCCAGCCGGCGCAGCTCCTCGCGGAGGGCCGCCGCCTCGTCGCTGCCGCGCTCGAACTCGATCCCCCGGTACAGGTCCTCGGTGTTCTCGCGGATCACCACGAGGTCCACGTTCGGATGGCGGACGGGGATGCCCGGCAGCGCCCGAGCCGGGCGCACCGCCGCGAAGAGGTCCAGCTCCTGACGGAGCGCCACGTTCACGCTGCGGAACCCCGTGCCGACCGGCGTGGTGATGGGGCCCTTGAGCGCCACCCGGGTGGCCCTGATCGATCCCAGGGTCTCGTCGGGCAGCAGGGCGCCCTCGGATTCCAGGGCGCGGGCTCCGGCTCCGCGCTCGATCCAGTCGATGCCGACGTCGGCCGCGTCCAGCACGAGCGTGCAGGCCGCCGAGACCTCGGGGCCGATCCCGTCGCCGGGGATGAGGGTCACACGGTGCGCCATCGACCGGAATCGTACCGGCGGCGGGTCAGAAGCGGTCGAACAGGATCGATCGCTTCACGTCTGGATCGACGGGACAGGTCCGCCACCAGCGCCTCTTTCGGGAACGCGCTGGTCAGAATGCATGCCTGTGCAGTTCTGTGCCGTTGATACCGGCGGAGCATCCTTCCCGAGGCCATCTGTGTTGTCACGGATCGGTTGTGCCTATCCCGGACCCATTTCTTCCGCGTGTAAATCGGATCTCCTCCAGTACGCCCGTATCTCCAGGATGCAGGATTCGGGTGTGAGCCAGGCATCGGGGACGGACTGGGCAGTCGTGTACCGCACCGAATCCCCGAACCTCTGGCGGGCGCTCGTCCTCCAGACGGGCAGCCGGGAGATCGCCAGCGACGCGGTGGCCGAGGCATTCGCGCAAGCCATCGCTCGCGGCGATGCTCTTCGGAAACCAGGCGCATGGGTGTGGAAGGCGGCGTTCATGATCGCGAGAGGGGACTGGCAGCGTGAGCAGGCGGACGTTCCTGCAGCGCCGACGTTCGATCCACCTGCGCCTGAGGCGGTGATCGATCTGATCCGGGCCCTGGGCTCCCTCTCCTCCATGCAGCGGGCGACAACGGTGCTGCATTACTTCGCCGGGTATTCGCTCGCTGAGACCGCCTCCATCCTTGGCTCCACCCGCTCGACGGTGGGCGTGCATCTCTTCCGGGCGAGGAACAGGCTCCGTGAGGAGCTGGGAGACGACGATGAGCGCTGATCTACGACGTCGGCTGGCTGCGGCGAAGGACCTCCCAACCCCGGAACTGTGGGAGACGATTCGGTCTCGTGTTGCAGTCGGTGTGAGCCCGATGCGGGACGAGGCTCCCGCACGGGCCAGGGGTCGGCAGCGGCTGCTCGCGGCGCTCCTAGCCTTCGGCGTATCTGCCGCCGCCGGCATCTTCGCTTGGACGGCGTTCTCGAGCCAGGTGCAGGACTCGCGTCCGGCGACTCCGGTTCCATCTGGCCCTCCGCCGGCGGTCGATCTGTCCACCCTCCCCGAGGGCTGGACCGAGCTGGCCGCGCCGCCCGAGATCCGAACTGGCGCCGCCCAGGTGTGGACGGGGTCGGAACTCCTCGTGTGGGGAGGTACTCCATCGACCGGGTCCGAACGGCCGGAGAACGACGGCATCGCGTACGTCGCGGCGACCGACTCATGGGAGGAGATCCCGCCGGCGCCGATCGCGGCGCGGTCGTATGCCGCCTCTGCCTGGACGGGCACGGAGCTCCTCGTGTGGGGAGGGTGGGACGGTTCCTGGTCAGGGAACGAGCCCGGCACCCTGGGTGATGGCGCCGCCTACGACCCGGCCACTCATCGGTGGCGCGAGCTGCCGCCTGCCCCGATCGACGCCCGCGTCCCTCTGTTCGCTTGGACGGGCGATGAGCTGATCGTCTGGGGAACCTCGTTCCGAACAGACGACCGGCCCCTCGACGGCGCCGCCTACGAGCCGGCATCCGACTCGTGGCGATCGATCGCAGACGGTCCGATCGAATTGACCGACGCGACGGGTGCGTGGACGGGCAGCGAGATGATCGTCTTCGGCGCCGCTTTGCACGGCGGGAACTTCCCGGAGACTCCGACGGCGATCGGCGCCGCGTACGATCCGTCGGCCGACACCTGGCGAGAGCTTCCCGCGTCGGACATTGATCCGAACGCCAACACCGCGAACTGGCTGGCTGGGCGGCTCATCGCCTGGGACTACTCCGAGCACACGAGCGCGTACTCTCCCGATCCGGACACGTGGACGAGCCTCGCCGGTCCGCCAGTTGACGCATGCGAGGACACCCCCCAGGGGGTCTCCGCCGACGGCTTCATCTTTGGTGAGCTCTGCGCCGAGCAGATCATCATCCGACCCGGCGAGGACCGCTGGCACAACGTGACCCGCCGTGACCTCCCGTTCACGCCGGGCGGATTCGCCGCAGCCGGAGGTGTGGTCTTGGTGTTCGGCTACGAGGGCGAGTTCTTCGATCAGAGTGGTCCCCTCGAGACGTTCGCCTATCGCCCACCGAGCTCGTTCGAGTGCGGTGGCTTCGGCGAGAGCGGCGGGGATCTCGCAGCTGCCGTGGCCGCGCGCTTCGAGCTCTTGCGCTCCGACCGGCCCGAGGCACTCGCGCGACCGGAGATCGCAGACCTGCTCTCGGCCTCGGGCGAAGCGACGTATTCGGCTCCCGAGACCGGCCTGGAGGGGCTGTTTACCGATGTGGCAATCGACCGGGTCCTGTCTGTCCAGCCCGCTTCCGATGGGGAGGGATTCGTCGTCGAGGTTCGGATGTGGGATCTGAACGGAAACGGCAAGGTCATCGAGGAACTGACGCTTCGGCCGGGACGCAACCTCGCGGGAGACGACTGCCAGCTCGTCGTCGACGACGCCCGCTTGAGCAAGGGCACCCTCTAAGGATCCGGCGACGTCTTGTCAGACAGCGGGTCAGAAGCGGTCGAACAGGATCGAGCGCTTCACGTCCTGGATCGCCTTCGTGACCTCGATGCCTCGTGGGCAGGCCTCCGTGCAGTTGAACGTGGTCCGGCAGCGGAACACGCCGGTCTTCTCCGACAGGATCTTGAGCCGCTCCTTCGCTCCCTGATCGCGCGAGTCGTAGATGAAGCGGTGCGCGTTCACGATGGCGGCGGGACCGACGTACTCGCCGTCGCTCCAGAAGATCGGGCAACTCGTGGTGCAGGCGGCGCACAGGATGCACTTGGTGGTGTCGTCGAACCGGTGCCGGTCCTCGGGCGATTGGCGCCGCTCCGCCTCCGGCTCGCCCTCGTCGTTGATGAGGAAGGGCAGCACGCTGCGGTAGCCGGCGAAGAACGGCTCCATGTCCACGATCAGGTCCTTGTGGACCGGGAGCCCTCGGATCGGCTCCACGGTCACCTTGGGCGCGACGTCCTGCACCAGGACCTTGCACGCCAGTGCGTTGCGACCGTTGATCAACATGGCGTCGGAGCCACAGATCCCGTGCGCGCAGCTGCGCCGCAGCGAGAGGGTGCCGTCCTGGTGCCACTTCACCTCGTGCAGAGCGTCCAGGAGCCGATCGGTGGGCTCCATCTTCACGGTGAACTCGTCCCACCACGAGTCGTCGGAGACCTCGGGGTTGAACCGGCGGATCTTCAGGACGAGCTGTGTCTTCCCGGTGGCCTTGGCCGGGACGACCTGACGATCGTCGGAGGAGTCGAGGGACTCGCCGGCGCTCTGCATCAGTACTTCCTCTCCATGGGGATGTACGGGCCCATCTTCACGGGCTTGAAGTCCAGTCGGATGGAGCCGTCGTCCTGACGGTAGGCCAGTGAGTGTTTCAGCCAGTTCGCGTCGTCGCGCAGCGGGTGGTCCTCGCGGAAATGGCCTCCGCGACTCTCGTCGCGGGCGAGCGCGGCGGTCACCAGGGCGTCGGCGCAGTCCAGCAGGAACCCGAGCTCGACGACCTCCATCAGGTCGGTGTTGAAGACGCTGCCTCTGTCCCCGACGCCGACCTCGTCGTAGCGTCGGCGCAGGCCGTCGAGGATCTGCAGCATCCGGCGCAACCCGTCCTCGCTGCGCACCACGAACGCGAGGTCGAACATGTTGTCCTGCAGCTCCGCGCGGATGTCGGCGGCGTTGTTGCCTCCTTCCCGCGTGAGGATCGCGTCCAGCATGCCGATCGTGTGCCGCGCCGGATCCTCCGGTGCGGCGGGCAGCTTGGCGCCGGCGGCGTACTCCGCCATGTGCGCGCCACCGCGGCGGCCGAACACCACGATGTCCAGCAACGAGTTGGTGCCCAGGCGGTTCGCGCCGTGCACGCTGACGCACGCGCATTCGCCGGCCGCGTACAGGCCCGGCACGGGGGTCTCCTCGGGGCCCACGACGACCTGCGCGTCGACGTTCGTCGGGATGCCGCCCATGGCATAGTGCGCGGTCGGCTGGATCGGCACCGGCTCCTTCGTGGGCTCCACACGCAGGTACACGCGCGCGAACTCCGTGATGTCGGGGAGCTTCTCCTCGATCACCTTGGGGGGCAGGTGGGTCAGATCCAGGTACACCATGTCGCCGGCGGGGCCGGCCCCGCGGCCCTCCTTGATCTCCTGGTAGATCGCTCGGCTCACCATGTCGCGCGGCGCGAGGTCCTTGATCGTGGGCGCGTAGCGCTCCATGAAGCGCTCGCCGTCCTTGTTGCGCACGATCGCGCCCTCGCCGCGAGCAGCCTCGCTCAGCAGCACCCCGAGCTTGTACAGGCCCGTGGGGTGGAACTGGAACATCTCCATGTCCTCCAGCGGGATCCCGCGGCGGAACGCCACCGCGGGGCCGTCGCCGGTGAGCGCGTGGGCGTTGGAGCTGACCTTGAACATCCGCCCGTACCCGCCCGTGGCGAACAGGACCGCCTTGGAACGGAACACGTGGATCTCGCCGGTCGCCAGCTCGTAGGCAACGACGCCCGCGCACGCGCCATCGGTCATCAGCAGGTCCAGGCAGTAGAACTCGTTGAAGAACCGGACGTCGCGCTTCACGCACTGCTGATACAGGGTCTGCAGGATCATGTGCCCGGTGCGGTCGGCCGCGTAGCAGGCGCGCTTGACCGGTGCCTCGCCGTGGTTGCGGGTGTGCCCGCCGAACCGGCGCTGGTCGATCTTGCCTTCGGGCGTGCGATTGAACGGCAGGCCCCAATGCTCCAGCTGGTAGACGGCGTCGACGGCCTCCTGCGTCATGAGCTGCGCGGCGGGCTGGTCCACCAGGTAGTCGCCGCCCTTCACCGTGTCGAAGGCATGCCACTCGGGCGAGTCCTCCTCCACGTTGGCCAGCGCCGCGCACATGCCGCCCTGCGCAGCGCCGGTGTGCGACCGGGTGGGGTAGAGCTTGGAGATCACCGCGGTGCGGACATCGCCGGATGCCTCGATGGCGGCTCGCATCCCGGCACCCCCGGCTCCGACGATCACCGCGTCGTAGGTGTGGGTGGTGGTCACGCTAGACCGGTCCCCACTTCGCAGGATCGAAGGTGAACACGATCACGGTGCCCAGCACGAACAGCATGAACCCCAACGTGTAGAAGAAGATGTTGATGGCGAACCGCGCCCCGGCCGGCCTCACGTAGTCCAGCGTGATCACGCGCAGGCCGTTGATCCCGTGGATCAACGCCAGGACCAGCAGGGCCCAGTCCCACGTGCGCCAGAAGGGGCTCGCCCACCGGGTCTGGATGAATGCGAAGTCCACACGCTCCACGCCCTCGCCCACCACGTGCATGATCAGGACGTGCCCGACCGCCAGGAACAACAGCACGATCCCCGAGATCCGCATGAACAGCCAGGTCCACAGCTCGAACCCGCCCACAGGGCGATCGCGGCCGAGCTTGTAGGATCCGGCGCCGCCGTCCGAACGACCCGGGCTGCCGCGGCGAGGTTCGGTGGACACGGCCATCAGTCGGTCAGCAACCTGATGATGTCGGACCCCATGATGTAGGTGATCGGGATCATCGAGAGCACGAACACCGCAACCGTCGTGCGACCGATGGCGGTGATGTGCCGCGTCAGACCGGGGAAGAAGTCGATGAGCAGGATCTTGATCCCGTTGTAGGAGTGGAAGAGCACCGCCGCGACCAGGCCCAGCTCGAGCATGCGCACGATGGGGTTGTGGTACACCGACGCCACGCGGTTGTACGCCTCGGGACCCCAGCCGACCACGGCGGTGTCCACCACGTGGGCGAAGAGGAACAGGATGATGGCGACGCCGGTCACGCGGTGGAAGAGCCACGACCACTGGCCCTCGTGTCCCTTGTAGACCGAGCCGTAGTCGCTCTTCTTCTTGCTCTGTCGGGTCACCATGGACGTATCCCCAGGGTAGCGCGGCTTCCGCGGTGGCATCGGGCCGGCCCGTCCCAAAGCCGCGCGGAGTTTACTCATTTCCGGAAGCGGGCGGCAGGACCTCACCCGCCGGTTGGGTAGGCTCAAGGCATGGCCGACGAGCAGCCCCGTGTGACCGATTCCGGGATCGAGCTGAAGGTCGTGTACGGGCCGGAGGACGCCGGTCCAGGAGACCTCCCTCCTCCCGGAGCGCCACCGTTCACCCGCGGCATATACCCGGACATGTATCGCGGGCGACTGTGGACGATGCGTCAGTACGCAGGCATGGCCACGCCCGAGGAGACGAACGAGCGGTTCCGGTACCTCTTGCAGCACGGGCAGACCGGTCTCTCCGTCGCCTTCGATCTGCCCACCCAGATGGGCCTTGACTCCGACCATCCCCGTGCCGAGGGGGAGGTCGGCAAGACCGGCGTGGCGATCGACTCCGTGGAGGACATGGCAAGCCTGTTCGACCGGATCCCTCTGGACCAGGTCTCCACCTCCCTCACGATCAACGCCACCGCCGCGATCCTGCTGTTGCTGTACGAGCTGGTGGCCGAGGAGCGGGGCATCCCCGCGGACCGCATCAGCGGCACCGTGCAGAACGACATCCTGAAGGAGTACGCAGCCCGAGGGACGTACGTGTACCCACCGCGGCAGTCGATGCGGATCATCACCGACCTGTTCGCGTACTGCGGGCGGCGGATGCCCCGGTGGAACACGATCTCGATCAGCGGCTACCACATGCGCGAGGCCGGCTGCACGGCGGCGCAGGAGATCGCCTTCACGCTGGCGGACGGCATCGCGTACGTGCAGGCCGCGAGGGACGCAGGCCTGTCCGTCGACGAGTTCGCCCCGCGGCTGTCGTTCTTCTTCGCGTGTCACATGAACTTCTTCGAGGAGCTCGCGAAGTTCCGCGCGGCGCGAAAGATGTGGGCCACGATCATGACCGAGCGGTTCGGCGCGAAGGACCCCAAGAGCACGATGTTGCGGTTCCACACCCAGACCGGCGGCGCGACCCTGACCGCGCAGCAGCCGGAGAACAACATCGCGCGCACCGCCTTCGAGGCCCTCAGCGCGGTGCTGGGCGGCACGCAGTCGCTGCACACCAACAGCTACGACGAGGCGCTGGCGCTTCCCACCGAGCGCTCCGCGAAGATCGCGCTCCGCACCCAACAGATCATCGGCTACGAGACCGGCGTGGCGGCGGTGGCCGATCCGGTCGGCGGGTCCTACTTCGTGGAGGCGCTCACCCAGGAGCTCGAGCGCCTGGCCACCGCCTACATCGAGAAGATCGACGGGATGGGCGGCGCGGTGGCGGCGATCGAGGCGGGCTTCTACCAGGATGAGATCCACGAGGCCGCGTTCCGCATCCAGCGGGGGATCGAGGACGGCTCGCGCGTGATCGTCGGTGTGAATCGCTTCCGGGAGCCCGAGGACGTGCCACTCGACCTGCAACGGATCGACGAGACCGAGACCGCCAAGCAGATCGAACGCACGAAGGCGCTGCGCGCCTCGCGCGACCAGCAGGCGGTCGAGGCGGCGCTCGCCGCCGTGCGGGAGACCGCCGCCGGTACCGAGAACCTGCTCCCGCCCATGAAGGAGGCGCTGCGCGCCCGGGCCACACTCGGAGAGGTGAGCGACGTCCTGCGTGAGGTCTTCGGCGAGTACCGCCCCACGCATTAGTCTGCGACGGTGTGGGGCGCTGAACGTCCGGGCCGGTCTGAATATTCGGGGCACGGTCTAAGCGGCTGGCTGGCGCTGTTCGATGGATAGCTGTGAGGGGAAACCCCGTGGAGATGGACGCACAGCTGACCTTCGAACAACTGTGGCAGACAGAGCTTGGAAACGTAGTCCGCACCGCATATCTGCTCACGGGTGACCAGGAGGAGGCAGCTGACCTCGCACAGGAGGCCTTCGTGCAGACGTACCGGCGCTGGGAAGACGTATCGCGGATGGATCGACAAGCGGCGTGGGTACAGAGAGTGGTTCGCAATCTGGCGGTTTCCTGGCTGCGCAGACAGCGGGTCTGGGCGAGGCTCGCCACCCGCTTGGAGGTAGCAGAAGTGACCACGCCCGAGTCCTTACCTGATCCGGAGCTCATGGTGGCACTCGCCACGCTCACTCCTGCGCAAAGGGTCGTGTTGGTGCTGCGCTACTACTGCGACCAATCTATCGAGGACGTTGCCGATGCCCTTCACAAGCGACCGGGTACGGTCCGAGCTTTGACATCCCAAGGCTTGGAGAAGATGCGCCGCATCTTGCCAGATGGAGGGGTCGAGAGATGAGCGTTGAGGATGAACTGAGGGCTCGCTTTCAGCAGGCCGCTGAGGCCTTGCGGGTTCCGAAGCGCGAGCTGAGTGACGGGTTCCGACGCAGTGAACGGATGCGCGTACGAAAGCGGGTCGCCGAGGTCATGAGCGTCGGCGTCGTGCTCGCGCTGCTTGGGGCGTCGATCTGGCTCCTTTGGCCTCTGGGGAATCGTCACGACTCGGTCAACTTTGGTGCCGCCACCGACTCGCCTGCGGCGCCCGTCGGTCCCTCGCTGGTGTCGCCAACCCATCCCAACTGGTTGGTCCACTCGGTCGGTCAAGGCGTGTCCATCGAAGCGCCTCCCGAGTGGATGATCGCAGGGGCAGGTGAGATGACCCTCCTGAGCCCACAGCCCGTCCTCATGGCAGGAACCTGGGCCTTCCCGGCTGGTGGGGATTGCGCTCCAACGGCCGCGCTCGATTCGATGCCGCGTGACGGGGCCTTCTTCTGGGTCCTTGAATACCCATCGCTCGATGAGGCTCGGGAGTTCGGACCCCGGCCGGACCACTTCTCCCTGGGTGATCCCAAAGGTCCTTTCGAATGCGTGGGCCGAAAGACATTTCTGATCCTCTTTCGTGACGAAGCGCGGCTTTTCCAGATTCACATCGTGATCGGCCGTGACGCATCGGACTCCGTTCGATCAGAGGTCTTGGAGGTCCTCGACACTCTTCAAGTCGACAAGCAAGCATGAGCCCGCGGCATACGGCTGAGCCCGGACGGACCGTGGGATCCTCCGGCTCACGGTCGCGCTCGTCGGCTAGGCTCCCGCGACATGGACGTGGCGATCATCGGCGGCACCGGGGCAGAGGGCTTCGGGCTGGCGCTCAGGCTCGGTGCGGCGGGCCACCACATCACGATCGGCTCGCGCGACTCGGAGAGGGGAGCCGCCTCGGCCGCCGATGTGCGGGATCGGCTCGGCGCGTCCGCGCAGGTCGACGGCACCACGAACGAGGATGCCGTGGGAGGCGCCGAGGTGGTCGCGGTAACCGTGCCC
>JALYMB010000250.1 GCA_030773935.1 Actinomycetota bacterium
GCGCATGGATCACCTGGGCCACCTGCGCCGGCATCGTCGCGTTCACCACCACTAACCCGTGGTACCTGGCCGTGCTGGTGGCGGCGTCGTGGTTCGTGTACGCGACGCACCGGGTGGACGGGCCCGCCGCGCGCTCGTTCCGCGTCTTCCTGCTCTTCGGAGTGGTGACGATGCTCGTGCGCACCGCGCTGGTGTTCTTCGGAACGATCGACGCCGCGAGCGTGGCGTTCGCGGCGCTGGAAGGGGCGCGGCTCGCGGTGATCCTGGTGGTGTTCGGGACGTTCAACGCGGTCACCGATCCCTTCGGCGTGTTGCGGTTGGCGCCGCGGCGGTTCCACGAACCGGCGCTCGCGGCCGCGCTCGCGCTGTCGATCGCGCCGCGGACGATCTCGTCGGTCCGGCGTGTGCGAGAGGCGCAGGCGATGCGTGGGATCGAGGTTCGCCGGTGGCGGTCCCTCCCGGCGCTCGTCGTGCCGGTCCTGGAGACCGGGATGGAAGAGGCGATGACGTTGGCCGAGAGCATGGACGCGCGCGGGCACGGGCGAGGGCGTCGCTCGAGGTACCGCCCCCAGCCGTGGACCTCGGCGGGGGTGGCGACCGCCCTGATCGGGCTCGGTGCGGCCTGTGTGTTCGTGGGAGCCTCCGCCCGCGGGCTGGGCGACCTCCACCCCAGCACGGATCCGCTCGAGTGGCCGCTGGTCTCGTCGGCGCTCGTCATCACCATCGTTGCCCTGGCGCTGCCGGGGATGTTCCGGAGGAGCGCCTCGTGACCGTTGCGCTCGCCCTGACGGAGGTCTCGTTCACCTATCCCGAGGGCGAGCTGCCCGCGCTCGCGGACGTCACGCTGGAGGTGCCCGAGGGCGTGTTCGCGCTGACGACGGGCCCGACCGGCGCCGGCAAGTCCACGTTGCTGCGCACCGCGAACGGACTCGTGCCGCACTTCACCGGAGGGACGTTCGTGGGCCGGGTTCGGGTCGCAGGGCGCGACACGCTGCAGCACGCCCCACGCCAGCTCGCCGACACCGTGGCGTTCGTGCCGCAGGATCCGGCGGCCTCGTTCGTACTGGACCGCGTCGAGGACGAGCTGGCTTATGGGATGGAGAACCTCGAGGTGCAGCCGGAGCGGATGCGCCGGCGCGTGGAGGAGATGCTCGACCTGTTGGGCATCGAGCCGCTGCGGAGCCGCAGCGTGCGATCGATCTCGGGGGGTGAGCGGCAGCGCGTGGCGATCGGTGCGGCGCTCGCTGCGGGGCCTCGAGTGCTGGTGCTGGACGAGCCGACGAGTCAGCTGGACCCGCAGGGCGCCGAGGACGTGATGGCCGCACTGCAGCGCCTGGTCCACGACCACGGCATGACCGTCCTGTTGGCCGAGCATCGCCTGGAGCGGGTGGCCGGCTTCGTGGATCTGGCGATCGGCGTGACGGACGGGCGGGTGGAGGCCGGCTCCCCGGGCGAGGTCCTCGCCCGGCTCGACGGCGGTCCGCCCGTTGCGCGGCTGGGCCGCCTGGCGGGGTGGCACCGTCTGCCGCTCACCGTCCGGGAGGCCCGGGCGACCGGGATCCGACCCCGGGGGCCGGCGCGCGCGAGACGGGCTCCGGCGCCGGGCGATCCGCTCCTGATCGCGCGTGGCCTCGCCGCCGGTTACGACGGGACGGAGGTCCTGCGAGGGATCGATCTGCAGGTTCGGCAGGGCGAGGTGGTGGCGCTCATGGGCCGCAACGGCGCAGGCAAGAGCACGCTCCTGCGGTGTCTGGCGGGATCGATCCAGCCGGCGCGCGGCGCCGTGAGCGTGCCGGCCCATGCACCGCGCCCGGGCGTGGACGTGGCCCTGTGCCCACAGGAACCGGAGAGCATCCTGTTCAACGACACCGTCGAGGGGGAGATCCGCGCCACCCTCGACGCCGTTCTGGCCGGCGGCGCGCGACAGCGCGCCCGCGGGGATGGTGGGGCCTCCGGCAGCGGGGAGATCCTCGATCGCCTGCGGATCCGGGCGCTGGCCCGACGTCATCCGCGCGACACCTCTGCCGGCCAGCGCCTCTTGGTGGCCACCGCCGCTGTTGCCGCAACCGGGGCGCCGATCCTGCTGCTGGACGAGCCCACGCGCGGTCTCGACCCGGAGTCCAAGGGTCGTCTCGCCGCGTTCCTGACCGCGCACGCTGCCGACGGGGGGGCCGTGGTGGTGGCCACCCACGATGTGGAGCTCGCCGCCGCCGTCGCGACACGAGTGGTGATGTTGGCAGGCGGTGAGCTGATCGCCGACGGCACGCCGGGAGATGTGCTGGGCGACTCCCATGTGTTCGCGCCGCAGATGACGCGCGCGTTCGGGCCCGGCTGGCTCACGCCCGAGCAGGTGGCGGCGGCGATGACATGAAGCCCTCTCCGCTCCGCGTGTCGGTGTTGATCGCGGCGAACCTGCTCGGTCTGCTCGCGTTCCTGTGGCCGTTCGTGCTGCCCCTGGGCGGTCAGGCCGCACACGAGGCGGACGCACCTCTGATCCTCGCGGGACTCCTGGTGCTGCTGGGAGCCGTGCTCTTCGTGGAGCTGGGACGCGGCGGACTGGGGCCGAAGGCCGTCGCGCTGATCGGGGTTCTGGGTGCGGCCATGGTGGCCCTGCGGCTCCCCGGCTTCGTGGCGGGCTTCAGCGCGATGTTCATCGTGGTGTTGGTTGCCGGCAACTCCTTCGGCCCGGGATTCGGGTTCCTGCTGGGCGCGCTCGGGACGTTCGCGAGCGGGTTGTTCCTGGGCGGCCTCGGGCCGTGGCTGCCGTTCCAGATGGTGGCCGTGGGCTGGGTGGGGATGGGCGCCGGCATGCTGCCGAGGGGCGCCGGCACGTCGTGGCGCGTGCGGATCGGGGCGCTGGCCGCGTACGGGTTCGTGGCCGGGTACGTCTTCGGCGCCATCATGAACCTGTGGGTGTGGCCGTTCCTGGCGGGAGAGTCGGCGCTCAGCTGGGATCCGGCGGCCGGCGCCGCCACGAACCTCCACCACTACCTCACCTATTACGGTGCCACCTCGTTCGCGTGGGACACGTTCCGAGCGGTGGGCAACGCGGCGCTCGTGATCGCACTCGGCCGGCCGCTGCTGGGCTCGCTCGATCGCGCGTCGCGCCGCATGCGACTCGACGTGCGCGAGCCCGAGGGAGCGACATGAGCGGCATGGGAGAATGACCCTGACACGAGGGGCGGTAGCTCAATTGGTCAGAGCGGCAGACTCATAATCTGTTGGTTCCAGGTTCAAGTCCTGGCCGCCCCACGCAGACGATCGTGCCCCGCGTTCTCGTCGAAGAGGAACGCCGCGTAGGCGAAGGCCGTTGCCGAGACGGCCACCAGCACGTGCCAGACCGCGTGCCACTGGAGGACGCTCGCCGGATGGCAGAGTGGCGAGCCCGAGCGCCCGAGGAGGTATGCCGCGCCAGCAAGCGCGATCGTCCCGGCCGCGATCAGCCAGGCGCGGGTCCGGCGTGCGGATGACCGTGGATCCAAGGACCGGCGAGACGAACCCACGAGGACGACCAGCTCACTGAGCGCCGCCGCCGGGGCCAGGGCCCAGGCGATCGGCACGGTCGACGTCGGGAGGATCGCCAGCTCGAGCGCGAGCGGGACCAGGACGGCCGCCACCAAGCGCAGACGCCTTCGGAAGGTCCACCCGAGCAACATGCCGAGGTTGAGCGCCGCAACGAGCAGCAGCACCGTGAGTCCGCTGAGGTCGTGGAACCAGAGTGCCCATCTCGGGGCCGGGCCGTGGAGGAGCAGGCTGCCGACGCCGGTGATCGACATCGCCGCCCCGAATGCGATGAGCTCACCTCGTCGACGTGGCTCCCCTCGCGCCGCCAGGAGCAGGATCCACAGGCCCATCGCCAGGATCACCAGACTGGAGTACGCGTTCACCGGTTGCCGCAGCAGTCCGGTGTGAAACGCCTCGCAATCGGCGGCGGCGGCTCGCCCGACGAGGATCATGGAAGCGATCACCAGGAACATCATCCACGCACCTCCCCGTTCGGGAAACCAGGGACGCCGGCAGGCATTGCGCGCCGGGACGAGGGCCTGTCACACTCGCGCGATGGAGAGCCCTCGGGGGGCTTCGCCGGTCCGGCTGGATGCGCGTGACCTGGCATCCGCGACACCCGACACGCGGAACCGGTACGTCGACCTGATCCGGGTCGCCTCGATCGGCGTCGTCGTGCTCGGCCATTGGCTGATGGCCGTCCTGGGCTACCGGAACGGCGCGTTCACCGGAGAGAACCTTCTGGAGATCGACCCGGGGCTGCAGATCCTCACCTGGATCTTTCAAGTCATGCCGCTGTTCTTCATCGTGGGCGGCTTTACGAACGCGATCTCGTGGAACTCGGCGCAGGCTCGGGGCACGTCCTACGCCGGCTGGCTCCAGGCGCGGTCTGCTCGGTTGCTGCGGCCGGCCCTGTGGTTCGTCGGCTTCTGGACGATCCTGCCGGTGATCGCGGTCGCCGCCGGGCTATTGCCCTCGAGCGCCGCTCGGACCGGTGGCGGGGAGGTCGCGCTGCCGCTGTGGTTCCTCGCCGTCTACCTCCTTGCGATCTGCGCGATCCCGCCGTTGCTCGCGGTGCATCGGCGGTTCGGGGCATGGGCGCTTGCCACGCTCGCGATCGGTGCCCTCCTCGTCGACTCGCTGCGGTTCGGCCTGGACGTGCCGTTCATCGGGATCGCGAACTACGCGTTCGTCTGGCTCGCGGTGATCGAACTGGGCTTCTTCTGGGGTGAGGGAGCGCTCCGGAGGCGCCGATGGCAGCCGTGGGCCATGGCCGGTGGCGGGTTGATCGCGCTTGGCGTCCTGGTCGGGTGGTTCGATTACCCGGTCTCGATGATCGGACTCACGCACGGGATCCGCTCGAACACGTTGCCGCCCTCGGGGGCGTTGCTCGCACTCGCGGTCTGGCAGTGCGGAGCGATGTTGCTGCTCGAGGACGCGGCCAACCGGTGGCTCGCGCGACCTCGGCCGTGGCTCGGGGTCGTGATCGCGAACAGCATGGTGATGACGTTCTATCTCTGGAACATGAGCGCCGTCGTGCTGGCCGCCGTGATCTTGTTCCCTACGGGCATCGCTCCACAGCCCGAACCGCTGAGCGCTGCGTGGTGGTGGCTCCGCCCCGCGTGGATCGTCGCGTGCGCGATCTGCCTGGTCCCGTTCCTGTTGGCCTTCCGGTGGGCGGAGAGGGCGAGCACGCACGCGACGCCCGCTCGGACCGGCTTGGCGGGCCTCGTGCGAGCCGTCACCGGTATCGCAGCTGCCGCCGCCGGGTTCGCGATCCTTGCGGCTGAGGCGTTCCCGGTCCCCGATGAGGCCGTTGCCCTCCCCTCGGCGGGCGCCGCCCTCGTGGTCGCGGGCGCAGCGCTTCTGCGTGTCGACCCCGTCGCTCCGTTGCGAACGAGCCCCGCAAGCTGAAGGCGATGCGAAGGACGTCGGAACGTGAAAGGACCCCCGGTTGCCCGGGGGTCCTCTCGGTAATAGGGAGCGATCGTGCTAGAGGACCGCGTCCGGTCCGATCACGACAGTCTCAGCGAGCGTCGGATCGGGGTCCTGGTGGATCTGCACGTTGCCCGCGGTGATGATGCCGCTGTCCATGCAGCCCCCCAACGCCGCGATGTCGGCGCCCGTGTTGCACTGGGTGAGCCACACGTTCGGATCCCCGTTGGGATCTCCCGCGTAGTTCGGGTCGTACGAGACGAAGAATCGCACGATGTCCCGGTTCCCGGGCTCACCGCGGTCGACGAAGTAGATCTCCACGTAGACCGTCGTGCCCTGACTGTCAGGCCCGTCGCTGCACACCGCGATCACCTTGGTCCGCAGGTAGCCTTTCAGCGTCGGCCTCAGGTTCCTGTAGCTCGTCAGGCCGTCTCTGCATTGGATCTGGTAGTTGGTGCCGTCGTGCGTCGTGTACGTGATGTTTCCGGTCAGATCCTTCTTCGCATTGAAACCGAGGCTCGCGCCGTTGTGCGTGACGCCCTGCCCGTTCGTCTGGTCGAGGGCTACGGCGGCCCCCACCATCAGGACGAGGATCACCGGCACGAATACCAGGCTTCTCACTACTCTCTTCCCCATGCGACCTCCCACATCTCGAGGCGCACACCCTGCGCCCACGGGTTGTTCTCCGAGGCGACATCGTAGGGTGTCCGTCCTAGTGAGGCGAGTCTCTGGGGCACGTTTTTCCGACGATCTGTTGACGTCGATCGTAGGACGTCTGGGGGTGCCCTCGATCCCGTTGCTGTAGGAAGAACTTCTCGCGATCACCCCGTCCGGGAGGCCCTGTGACCGGCACGTTTGCTTCGCCGTGACGATGCGATAGGGTTGTCACATCCCCTCCACGACCCGGATCCACCGGATCCTCGTGCTCGGCGTACTCGTCACCTTCCTGGTGGCGGGTCTGAATCCCTCCCCAGCGCAGGCAACGAACCTACGGCGTCGGCTGTACGAACTCATCGAGCGAACGCGCGTACAGCACGGCCTCCCCGCCCTCCACATGGACCGGAACCTGTCGAAGTACTGCCGTCGGCACAGCCTCGCCATGCTGCAGCAGAACCGGCTTTACCACACGACCGACCTGCTGGGGAAGGTGCGTCGATACAACGCGAACTGGTGGGGGGAGAACGTGGGCTACGCGGCGACGCCGCGCCGCCTGCGCTATCTGTGGATGCACAGCGCCGACCACCGCGCGAACCTGTTGAACGGGCACTTCCACAACATCGGCATCGGCGTCGTCCAGGGACGTGGCTGGATCTGGGCCACGACGATCTTCTACGGCTAGGACGCGGAGCGAGTCCTCTTCCTCCACAAGGTCGGCCAGCTCTCGAGCGCCCTCCGCTGCGCCGCCTCGTAGTGGACGGGGAGTGCGACGTCCTCCACGGTCAGGTTCCGCCCGCGGACGACTGGCTCGCCGTTGACGCTCACGCGGCGAACGGCGGCCTCCCCTCCGAGGATCGGCGCCACGAGCCGAAGGAATCCCTCCACCTCCGCCCGGGACGGGGACGGCCCCTCATCGAAGTCGATCCGGAGGGTCCTGCTCCGCTCGTCGACCTCCCACTCCATCACCGGCGCCCTGTACCCACCCGGGGCCGGTGAGAAACGGTTCCTGAGCGTGGAACCCCGCGGTCCACCTACAGAGACAGGCGTACGTTTGAGGAGGCGCTCGCCCGGAAATAGGGCTGAGAGGTCCTGGGTGGGCCGAGAACGAGAGACCGAGGATCCGGCCCGGAGCCGGACGAGCGGAAGGGGAGGTCCATGAGGAAGACGGCGCTCTCGCTGGGAAGCGCGCTGGTCCTGTGCCTGGCAGGGGCGATGCCGGCGCTGGCGGACTCATCCCTGCCACAGCCGCACGGTGGCCCGGACGTCCTGGGGACCGGCGGGACCGCGGGCGGCGGAGCGGGCGGTACTGCGTTCACCGGATCGAACATCTCCCTGGCGCTGGTCGCGCTGGCGATCCTGGTCATCGCCGGCACCTCGCTCCTTGCTCTGCGGCGGCTCCGCGCGATCGAGGAGTAGGCCGGCCGAAGCTCGGGCCACGCCGACGTCAGGAGGGCGTCACCTCATCGCCGACCCGGACGATCCCCGGTGTTTCCACCTCCGCGTACATGCCGAACGGCAGGCCGCGATCCCCTGCGTCGTCCATCACGCCGCGGTACCGGTTGATGGTCTTGAGGGTGTCCAGGTCCTTCAGACCGGTGGAGGGGTCCTGCGTGGTCACGATGCAGCGCGGCACCTGGCCCTTCATGCGGATGACAGCCTCGCCGACGCGCACCAGCCGCCCGTCCCACGTGTCCTCTTCGTGTGGGACGCCGGCGCCGGTGACCTCCAGGAGCATCCGGAAGCGCCTGGCGTCGGGGTCTCCCTCGCGGCCCGCCTGTCGCCCGAGTTCGGCCACGCTCTCGGAGGAGACGATGGTGAGGTGATGGATGTCCGTGCCGTCGCCGGGCCGGTCCACGCGCGCCAAGCGCACCGGCCGGCCGGCATACTCCGACAGCATCCGGGCGAAGGGACCCTCCACGACGTGGGCATCCACGAGCCGTCCGTAGAAGTCCGTCTGCACCGGCCCGCCCCGGGCGGTTGCGTCGCCCTCCACCGCGGTCCCGTCCGGGAAGTCCAGCCGAAGCCGGTCACGCCCGGAGTCGTAGTCGCTCGCGATCCGCACCAGCGGCCCCAGCGCCGAGCCGGTGATCAGATGCCCCCGGGGATCGGCGAGGTAGAAGACGCGGTCGTTCCGTACGCCGACGTCCTCGAGCACCGCCTCCTGCGGATGTTGGAGCGCGAGGGATTTCACGGGCGCGATCGATATGCGGGTCAGCAGAGGCATACCGGCAGACGGTACCCGACGACAGGGTTCGTCGGAAGCTGCGTGGTAGCGTCGCCGGCATGCCCGCGGCCCCCGTCCCGCATGACGACGTTGCCCCGCTGACGCTCCTCCTGGGCATCCGGTGCCGTGGGGGCGACGGGACGGTCCCGCTCGGCCGGCACCTGACCGGGATCCTCCGGAGGATCTGAGATGGCCGCGCGGTCGGCAGTGGTCCCCACCACCGAGTCCTCGCGCGAGGCCGATCTCACGCGGTGGTGGCTCGCCGTATCCGTGCTCGGCATCCTGGCCGGTGCGTTGCTGCGGATCACCGGCAGCCCCGAGGCCGCTGACCTCGCGTGGGGGATCACGACGGCGGTCGGGATCCTCCCCCTGGCCTGGGAGACGCTCCAGGGATTGATCCACCGCCAGGCGGGTGTCGACCTGATCGCCCTGCTCGCGATGGCGGGTGCGCTGGCGCTCGGCCAGTACCTTGCCGGCGCGGTGATCGCGCTGATGCTCTCCAGCGGGCAGGCGCTGGAGGCCTACGCGGACCGGCGGGCCCACGAGGAGCTCTCGGCGCTGCTGGAGCGCGCTCCGCAGAACGTCAGCCGGTATGAGGACGGCGAGCTCCGCTCCCGGCCCATCGAGGACGTGCGACCGGCCGACCGATTGTTCGTCAAGACGGGCGAGGTGGTGCCGGTGGACGGGGTGCTGCTGGGCAACGCGGTCCTGGACGAGAGCGCACTGACCGGTGAGTCGCGACCGGTGGAGCGAGCCTCGGGGGAGCAGGTCCGTTCGGGCGCGGTCTGCGCGGGAGTCGGCTTCGACCTGCGCGCGATCGCCACGGCCGCCGACAGCACCTACGCCGGCATCGTGCGACTGGTGGACGAGGCGCAGCGCCAGAAGGCGCCGTTCGTCCGGCTGGCCGACCGGTACGCGCTGGTCTTCATCCCGGTCACGCTCGCGATCGCGGCCGGAGCGTGGGCGTTCACCGGCGACCCGGTTCGCGCCCTGGCGGTGCTCGTGGTCGCCACGCCGTGCCCCCTGATCCTCGCCGCGCCGATCGCGATCGTGGCCGGCATCAGCCGCGCCGCGCGCCGCGGCATCATCGTGAAGGGTGGCGGCGCGCTGGAGACACTCGGCCGGGCGCGCGTCCTGCTCTTCGACAAGACCGGCACCCTCACGGCGGGCGTGCCGCAGATCGCCGACATCGAGATCTTCGACTCCCTGGACGCCGACCAACTGCTTCGCCTGGCCGCCTCGCTGGATCAGGTGTCCCCGCACGTGCTGGCCACCGCGATCGTGGGAAGAGCGCACGAGCGAGGGCTGGAGTTGGTCTTCCCCACCGACGTGCAGGAGGAGCACGGCGCGGGGATCCGGGGGAAGGTGGATGGGCGGCCCGTGGCGCTCGGGAAGGCCTCGTACGTCGCGCGCGGGGGCGCGATGCCCGCCGCCGCGCGGGATGTTCGGCGGCGTACGGCGCTGGAGGGGGCCAGCTGTGTGTTCGTTGCGGTGGACGGCGGCGTGGTGGGCGCGCTCGTCATCGATGATCCGATACGTCCCGACACGCCGCGCGTGATCCGCATGCTGCGCCGCGTGGGTATCGAGCGGATCGTGATGGTGACCGGCGACCATCCCGACGTCGCCGAGTCGGTCGGTATCGCTCTCGGGGTGGACCGCGTCCTCTCCGAGCGCGACCCCGCCGACAAGGTCCAGGCCGTCGAGGCCGAACGCGAGCAGGGGATCACGATCATGGTCGGCGACGGGATCAACGACGCTCCGGCGTTGGCGGCGGCGGACGTGGGTGTGGCGATGGGGGCCCGCGGAGCGACGGCCTCGAGCGAGGCGGCCGACGTGGTCGTGATCGTGGACCGGCTCGACCGCGTGGCCGACGCGATGGCCATCGCGCGCCGCTCACGCACGATCGCCCTGCAGAGCGTGATGGCCGGGATGGCGATGTCGTTCGCCGCCATGTTCTTCGGCGCGTTCGGCCTCCTGGCGCCGGTGGCCGGTGCCGTGGTGCAGGAGGGGATCGACGTCGCGGTGATCCTGAACGCCCTGCGGGCCCTGCGCGGCGACCGTGCCGGACCCCGGCTCAGCGGACCGGCAATCCGGGTGGGGGAGCGCTTCCGCGCCGAGCATCGCGAGTTCGCCCCCGAGCTGCAACGGGTCCGAACCGTGGCCGACCGTCTCGGGACGCTCCCCCCCGACGAGATGCGCAGCGAGCTCGAGCGGGTCCGCGCGTTCCTGCTGGAGCGCCTGCCCGAGCACGAGGAGGAGGAGGAGGCGGTCGTCTACCCGGTGGTCGCACAGCTGATGGGGGGTGAGGATCCCATGGGCTCCATGGCGCGCGCCCACCTGGAGATCAGCCATCTCGGTCGGTTGTACCAGCAGCTCCTGGCCGACCTGCCGGCCGAGGGTCCGGGATCGGAGGACCTCGTGGACCTGCGGCGGGTCCTGTACGGGCTGCACGCGATCCTGCGGCTCCACTTCGCCCAGGAGGAGGAGGCCTACAGCTGGCTGGCCTCCGGGGACGAGGAGCCGGCCCTGGCTCGCTAGCTCCGATCGGAGATGTCGACGAGGTCGCTCACCGGCGCGCCGGACAGGTACACGCGGAAGGACGCCCCGCCACCGGGTCGGGCCTGGACCCACGCCCGTCCACCGTGCAGCTCCGCGAATCGCGCGACCAGCGCAAGTCCCACGCCCACGCCGGGGGAGTGCTTCACGAGCGAGGGCCCCTGCATGAACGGCTCGAAGATGGTTTCCCGCAGGTCCTCGGGCACACCGGGCCCGTCGTCCTCGACCACGATCAGCGCGCCGCTGCCCATGGGCTCCACCCGGACCCACAGCTGCGTGTCGGCCGGCGTGTGGCGAGCGGTGTTGGCGAGCAGGTTCTCCACGATGCGCTCGACCTTGGCGGCGTCGACGAGGATCGTCACCGGCTGCACCTCGAGGTTCACGCGGCGCTCGGCGATCAGGTCGGATTCGCCCACGAGGTTGCGGACCAGCGCACCGAGGTCGGTGGCCCGCAGCACAGGCTCCACGATCCCGCGCGACAGACGGTCGAGGTCCAACAGATCGTTCACGAGTCGATCCAGCTTCCGTGCGTTCGCCGCGATGCGCCGCGCCATGTCCTGCGCCTCGGCGGCATCCATGTCGACGTCCTCACGTCCCATGGTGACGGCCAAGCCCAGGATCGCGGCCAGCGGCGTGCGCAGGTCGTGCGAGACCGCCTGCAGGAACGTGTTCTTCATGTCGTCCAGGTCGCGAAGGCGTTGCGCGGTCTCGCGCTCCACGACCAGATCCTGCTCGAGTTCCTCGGTCCGCTTCTGCTGGGTGATGTCGATCAGCACGCCCTGCCAGTACCGGGCGTTCCCCTGATCGTCGGTGATCAAGGAAGCCTGGTCGTGGACCCACACGACGCGTCCGTCCTTCGCGATCATCCGATACTCGGAGCTGTGCGTGCCGGCCTCCACGCGCTCGTCCCGGTTGTCGTCCTCGGGGTGGACGATCTTGCTCCACAGCCGCGGGTCGTCGTACCACTCCTGAGGGGTGTAGCCCAGGATCTCCGTCGTCTGGGGACTGATGTACATCGTCGTGACGGGGCCCTCGAGGGCATCGATGTAGGTGATGGCAGGTGTGTGCTCCACCAGGGCCCGGTACCTGGCCTGGGCATCGGCGGCGCGAGATTCCGCCTCCCGTTGGCGACTGACGTCGTACAGGATGCCCTGCCAGAACATCGGCGTGCCCTGATCGTCGTTGACGAGGACCGCCTCGTCGTGGAACCAGACCTCCCGACCGTCGCGGCGCACCATCCGGTAGTCCGCGGAGAACGGTTCCCCAGTGAGCGAGCTTCGGTCGAACTCCGCCCGTACCCGGAGGTCGTCCTCGGGGTGGATCCTCCGGGCCCACGCGCTGGCGTCGCCGACCCACTCCTCGGGAGAGGAGTCCATGATCTCGCGGACCTGGGGGCTCACGTACACCATCCGCCCGGGCTGACCGTCCGGCTCGCCGGCGCTCTGGATGTACACGATCGCGGGCAGGCGCTCGACCACCCGGCGGAAGCGTGACTCCGCGTCGCGCCGCTGCTCCTCCAGGTTCTTGATCAGGGTGATGTCCACCATGAGTCCGCGCAGGAGCGCCGGGCGGCCCTCGCCGTCGATCACGACGTGACCGAGGTCGCGGATCCACACGGTGGCGCCGTCCTTCGCGAAGATCCGGTACTCCACGTCGAACGGCGTCCCGTGGGTGGCGGACTTGATGAACTCGCCCACGGCGCGCTCGCGGTCGTCGGTGTGGAGGTGATCGGCCCAGAACGTGGCGTGCGCCAGCCACTCGCTCGGGGAGTAGCCGAGGATCACCGTCACGCGCGCGCTCACGAACAACCACGCATGCGAGCCGGCGTCGGCCTCCCACACGATCCCGTCGAGGCCGGCGATCAGGTCGCGGGCGCGCCGCTGCTCCCTGCCGGAGACGGTCATGTGGCTTCTCGTCTCATCGTCCTTCCCGGCAGTCTGGACCGGCGCGGCTCACCACGCCAGGGCCCCGCCGTCGGCACGCGGATCGGAGCCCACCTCGAAGGTGCCGTCGGCGAGCACGCGGATCGCCTGGGCGTGCCCGACGTCGCCCGAGTGGTGGGGGACCGTGACGGCGGGCAGGCCCGCGGCGCCCAGGTCGTCGCGGACCCTCCGCGGGACGTCCTCCTCGGCCAGGACCCAGTCGGCGCCCTCGTCCAGGCCGCCCACGAGCCATCGGGGTGCCGCGACCGCCGCCGCGGGCTCGAGGCCCAGCTCGGCGATGCGGATCAGATTCGTGGCGTTGATCTGCGGCTGGCCGTGGCCGCCCATGGTGCCCAGGATCACCGCCGGCCGGTCGGTTCGATGCGCCATCGCGGGCATCAGCGTGTGGGCCGGCCGCTTCCCCGGCGCCAGGACGTTCGGATGACCCGGGTCCAGCACGAACTGGGCGCCGCGGCTGTGGGCGACGATCCCCGTGTCCGGCTCGAGGATCCCCGAGCCCAGACCGTCGTACAGACTCTGGATCAGGCTCACGGCGTTGCCGTCCGCGTCGGCCGTCACCAGCGCGATCGTGTCGCCGTGGTGGCCGTCCGGAGGCGGGATCGCTCGCCGCGGGATCCGGTCCGGGGTCGGGCCCGTGCCGGACGCCGGGAGCCCGTCGCGCACCGCGTCGCAGAGCGCGGCCAGGTGACCGTCGTCCAGCAGCGTGGCCGGGTGCACCCGCATGGCGCGGGGGTCGGCGAGGTGGCGGTCGCGGTCGGCGCGGGCGGCCCTGACAACCAGGGCGATCGCGGCCGCGTCGGGACCCAGCGGATCCGGGTCGATCTCGAGCCGTTCGATCGCCGCCAGGATCTCCAGGAGCACGAAGCCCTGGGAGTTGGGAGGCACGACGCGCACGTCCAGTTCGCGGTAGCGGCCCGCCAGGGGCGATACGAGTTGCGCCCGGTGGGCGGCTAGATCCTCGACGGCGATCGGCGAGCCTGCTGCCCGCAGCCCCGCCGCGTACCGCCGTCCGACCTCCCCGCCGTACAGCTCATCGGGCCCGCCGGCGGCGAGGGTCTGGAGCGTGGCGCCGAGCGCCGGCTGGCGCAGCACGTCGCCCTCGCGCAGCGGGCCGCCGTTCGCGAAGAAGACCCCGGCCATCCCCGCATCGGCGGACAGCTCGGGGCTCTCGGCGAGGGTCTCCGCCAGGGAACGGGCCACGGGGATGCCGTCGTGCGCGCACGCGATCGCCGGCGTGAAATGCCGGCCCCAGTCGAACCGGGCACCCTGGTCGCACAGCGCCTTCCAGCCCGCGACCGCGCCCGGCACGGTGACGGTGAGGGGGCCGCGGTCCGGCATGGTGCCGTGGGCCGCGCGCACGGCGTCGGGCTCGACCCCGGCCGGCGCCGCGCCGCTGGAGTTGATGGCCACGATCTCAGGCTGCTCCGTGCGTGCCACCAGAGCGAACAGATCGCCGCCCACGCCGCAGGCCTGCGGGTACACCACCGCGAGCGTCACGGCCGCGGCCAGGGCGGCGTCGAGCGCGTTGCCGCCGGCCTCGAAGGCCTCCGCGGCCGCGCGCGTGGCCGCCATGTGGGGCGTGGCGACGGCCCACCGGCGGCCCGTGGCGGCGAGGTCCATGACCTCAGTGTCGCAGGACGGCTGCCCGCGTTCCTTCAGACCTGGCAGCCGGGGCACCACCAGACCGAGCGCGCCTGCTCACCCAGCCGTCGCGTGCGGATCGCGGCGCCGCATCGTCGGCACGGCCGGCCCGCCCGGTCGTAGACGGCGAGGCCGCCCGGCACGGTCTCGCGCCGCCGGCCGCCGAGGTTCGCACGAAGCATGCGCGCGGCGGTGACGAGCAGGGTCCTCCGGCGCGCCGGCTCCACGTCGGCCAGCGGCAGGAACGGATCCACGCGCGAGGCCCACAGCACCTCCGAGCGGTAGACGTTGCCGACGCCCGACGCGACGCGCTGGTCCAGGAGAGCGACGCCGATCGGGATCACGAGGTCGAGGGCGTCCATCCTGCGCAGGGCCTCGTCGATGTCCGGCACGGGAAGGCAGAGATCCGGCCCGAGCGCCCGCAGCTGCGGGTGCCGTGCGAGGTCTCGCGCATCCAGCAGCTCCACGACGGGCGCGTCGAAGCACACGGCGACCGTCGATGGCGTCTCGATCACCACGCGCGCGTGCGAGGCGTGCCGTCGCCAGGGCTCGCCCGTCCGGTACGTGTGCCACGAGCCGGTCATGCGCATATGGCTGTGCAGCACCGCGCCGTCGCCGAAGCGGATCAACAGGTGCTTGCCGCGGGCCTCGACGGCCTCGATCCGCGACCCGGGCGCCGGCGCGCGTCCGCGCACGCGCGGCGCCTCGAACCGCTCGAGCTCCCGGCCTTCCAGGAC
>JALYMB010000251.1 GCA_030773935.1 Actinomycetota bacterium
CGTCGTGGGTGGGTTCCTCGTCGAGGACCGAGCGCACCGCGGAGGCCGGAAGGCCCTCGGGGGGCGCCGCGACCATCGGTTCCAGTCGCCAACCCGTCGCCTCGTCGATCACCGTCCATCCGGCGGCGGCGATCTCCAGGCGCAGCGTGTCGGCGGCCTCGAAGTCGCGGGCGGCGCGGGCGGCGGCGCGGCGCTCGCCCAGTGCCCGGAGCTCGGCCGGCCAGTCGGGCATCGTCGAGGCGGGCGCCTAGGCCGTCGCGGCCTTCGTCGCGTTGCGCAGGCGCCCCGCCATCGCTTGGAGGGTCTTGATCGCGATCGAGGGGTTCTGCTGGACGAGACCGCGGAACACCCACTCAGTGAGACCCAGGAGCTTGATGTCGGTGTCGGCGGTGACGGTGGCGGTGCGAGGTCCCCCGTCCAGCAGCGCGATCTCCCCGAAGAACTCACCGGGCTTGACCGTGCCCTTGTTCGCCCCACCGATCGTGACGGAGGCAGTTCCCTCGGTGATGACGAACAGGCCGATACCGGGCTCGCCCTCGCGCGCGATCACGGTGCCCGCCTTGTGGTTGACCTCCCGCACGGCGCGCGCAACCACCTGCAGCTCCCGCTGCGAGCACCCCGAGAACAACGGGACCTTCCCAAGCTCCGCCGCGATCTTTCCGACACCCACGGTGTGACCTCCTCCGCACGGGACGGCCCAGGGAACCGGCCGATCGCAGGATTCTAGCCCGCTTGTCCACGGGGCCGCTGACCGCGCTCCCTCAGTCGGGCCAGACCCTCCAGCGATCCCAGAAGGCCACCGCGTCGAAGCCCGGAAGATCCGTGGCCGCGGCCGACTCGATCGTGGCCTGGAAGTCCTCCGTGCGAGCGATCCCCAACCGGTTCGCGTCGGCGTAGCCGTGCAGGATCTCCAGGAACCGTGTCCGGCCGAAGCGCCCGGCCAGGTTGGCCAGCATGCAGCCGCCCTGCGAGTAGATCACCCAGTACTGGTTGCGGTGGGTGTCCCAGTACGCCATGTCGGCCGTGAGGCGCACGGTCGGGCTCGGCCAGTCCCTGATCCTGCAACCCACCCACGGGCCGAACGGCAGGTACATCGACCACGTCGCGAACGACTCGTCGAGCCACGGTTCGTCGAACTGATCGTCGCCCACGATCCCGTACCACCATTGGTGGGCGAGCTCGTGAGCCACGGTGAGCCGATCCGGGTTCGTGAAGACGATCGTGGGGTACTCCATGCCGCCGAACGAGGTGAACGCGGAGAGCACCACGTCCATCTCGGGGTACGGGAACGGTCCGAACGCATCCGAGAACGTCCGCATCGCCCTGACGGCATTGGTGAGGGCGCGGTCGGCTGCGTTCCGCGAGGTCTGGCGCGGCAGGTACCACACGCGGATCCTCGTCCCGCCTGCGGCGGTGACGGCCCTGCGGGTGAGGTCGCCGGCCGCCCACTCGAAGTCGCGGACGTCCTCGGCCTCATAGGTGGTCACCCGGCGTCTGGCCGTGGTCGTGGTGGCGGCCGCGGTCCCCGTGGTGGGCGTGTCCATTCCCACCGGCACGCCGAGCACCACGCGGTAGTCGCCGACGACCGAGTAGAAGCTCTCCGCGATGTCGACGAACGGGTCGAGGTGCCATCCGTCGTCGTCGTTGATCGCCAGCGTGGGCAGGGCGGTTCCCACGTACGTCAGTCCGTCGTGATGGCCGAAGCGGTCGTTGCGCTCCGGGACCTCGATGCGCAGGTCCATCGCGAGGGATCCGTCCGCTCCCGACGCCACCGGATCGTCGAGCGTGACGTGCAGCGCCGTGCAGTCCTGCGCCAGACCGCCCTCCTGGGTGCCGCCAGCGGTGAGCGTGGCCTCGATCGCCAGGGCCGAACACCCCACGACGCCGTTGGACCACAGCCGGATCCACAGATCGGCAAGCGGGACCGCGCCGACGTTGGTGAACGTGACCGTCTCGCTGCCGGTCCACGCGTGGCCGAGCCGGCCCGTGCGCAGGTGGACGTCGTACCCCGGGTTCCCCGGGTTGCGGACGATCGCGACGGCCGCCGCCGCGGGTGCGGAGGTGAGGAGCGACACCACGACGACGCCACATGCCAGGATCGAGCGGACCCTCACCCGGGGAGCATAGCCCCGGGTTGAAGGCGATCGATCACGAGCGGCCGGTTCGGGGCGCCGTCGCCCCGGGCTCGAACGCGTAGAAGATGCCGTCCGAGTTGCCCATGAAGATGTGACCCGCCGTGATCGATGCCGCCCCCTTGAAGACCGAGCCCGCGGCCGGATCGAAGTAGCGGTACAGCACCTTGCCCGACGTCGAGATCACCATGAGACGCGGGCCGACGCCAAGGACCACGATCCCCGGCGCCATCGCCACCGCCCCCTGCACCCCGTTCGTCAGGCACAGCTCCCACCGGTACGCACCCGTCGCGGGATCGACGCCGCGCAGGCTCCCGTTACACGAGACCCCCTTGACGGTGGTGTGCGACGACGCGATCAGCAGCGACGAGTATCCGACGGCCGCGGGAGACAGCATGGGGACCGTCCCGTCCGCGACGGCGTCCCGCCACACGGGTCCGTCGCCCAACGCGTCGCGGCGGAACGCGTAGTACATGCCGTTCTTGTTCGCCACGCCCACCATCCGATCGCCGGCCGCCGTCACGAACAGGTTCGGGGTGCTGCCGAAATCGCTGTCGACGATCTGCTCGGCCTCGGGTACCTGCCACGCCCCCACCACGGACAGATCGGAGGTCCGCAATTCCAAAAGCGCCGGCGCCAGGTCGACCTGCAGCGGGCACGCAAGGTTCTCGTTGGGGTTCCCGGTGGCGACGTACAGGGTGTTCTGCGTGGCGTCCACCACCGGCGATCCCCAGATGCCCCCGCCCGTGCAGCCCTCCGGCATGACGTCGAGCGTGGCCTTGATGGCTCCCGTCGTGGCGCTCAGCTTGAACATCCGTCCCGGCACGACGGGGCAATCCAGCAGTGACGAGACACCCACGTACACGTTGCCCTGTAGACGACCGGAGAGTCCCACACGAAGTGGCTGGGGGATGTTCCGAGCGAGGTCCTCCAGAGCACGACGCCGGTCAGGGCGTTGAGTGCGTACACCGCGGCGTCGCCGCCACCAACGAACATCACGGGGGTGGGAACCCCGGCGAGCGTGACCGTACTGAGCGCCGGTGTGCTCGTGACGCCGAAGGCGGCGTCGGTCCGGCAGTGAACGGGATCGCTCGTCGTGCCCAAGAAGGTGTCCCACACAGGGGTGCCGTCGCCCGGATCGCTCGCGTGCTCGAACCCGTCGAACGTCCCCCAGTACACGAGCCCGTTGCCGGTCACCGGCTGCGCGAACATCCTGCTGCCCTCGGTCACCGACCAGTCCACCGCCAGCGTGGACGCGTTCGCGGTCGTGATCGTGGTTTCGTGCCGGTTGAACCCGCTGTGGTTGCGATCGAACAGGTAGTTCGACCAGTCTCCGGTGGCTGCGTGCGCCTGTGGAACGACGATCGACAGCCCCAGGAAGAACGCCGTCGTGGCGAACAGGGTGGTTCGAGCCAGACGCGCCACGCGGACCCCTCTCCGATCGGTCCGAGCATTGGACCCTCGGGTCGCTCTTCCGCACAAGGGGTGGAACGGTTACGTCGGTTGCGGGGCTGGTGCGGACCTCCTTCGAGGTCGACTGGAGCCCCTACTACAACCAGCTGACTCCCAGCTCCAGAGTGTCGTGGACGGTAACTTGCGCGAATGTCTCTCCCTGGGTCCGCTCGGAACAAGGCACCGAAGGTGGACAAGGGGAGAGAGCGTAGTGGACGGCAACGACACCCTAGGAGGGTTGGCGACTTGCGCCAACAGCGCGAGTCCACGCCTCCCTACGAAATCGAGATCTTCTTCGCGGGCGACCAGCCGCTCGTGGCGCCGCTCGACGTGCGGTGCAGCCGCGAGCGGAACGAGTATGTTCCACCCGAGCCGGTGAACGTCGTCGTCCGGCTGGTAACACCTGTCTTCCAGATCGCGAACGAGCCGGTTCCGACCTTCTTCTGGATGTCATAGGTGAAGCCCGACTGGGTTGCCGATGCCAGCGTGATCGTGAAGATCGTCGAAGGCGAACCGGTGCTCGGTGACACCTTGATCGGCACCTTGACCACGCCGGTCATGTAGATGTGGAGCTCGCAGTGGTAGGGATAGGAGCCCGAGGCGCGCAGCGTCACCGACGACGAGGTACTCCCCGAGGGGATGTTACGGGTGTCCCAGAGGCTCAGGGGCGAGTTCTGCGTCGAAGTGTGGTTGCCCGCATCAGTGTTGAGCCAGTTGACCGTCGCACCCTGCGCGACCTTCAGGGACGAGGGCGAGAAGGCGAAGTCAGCAATGGTTACCGTGGTCGCCTGAGCGGGCAAGGCGGTCAAACCCACCAGCAGTAACACGGCCGGTCCAACGAGGAAGCGCCGTATCCGCATGGCCCCGACCCCCTTCAACTCGACGATCGCGAGTGTACTACCGCGGCCCGAGCCCTGGACCTACAGAGTCTCGGGCAGCGGCCTGAAAGCCTGCGGCGCGACCCTCGACCAGCGGGTCGGTCTTGACGACGATTGTTCCCCGGGCCGCACGCGCCGGCCGACCTGCCTTTCGCACGAGCGCGCGGTCAGACCGGCGCAGGTACGCCCTCGAAGAAGGCGAGGTCGCCTACCTCGTTCGAGCGAAGCTCGATCCGGTCCCCGACGTGCTCGCGCACCCAGGTTGCGGCCACGGACGCCGCCGCCTCGGCTTGGGCGTGGGTCTCCCACAGGGTGATCGACAGGCACGTGCCCCCGCCGGTGTCGGCGAGTCCGTAGCGCATGAACCCGGGCTGGGCCTGGAAGGTGCTGAGCATGCCGCCCTTGGCCTCATCGGCGAGCTCGGGGAAGGTGCCCTTGATGATCTTGTAGTTCGCAATGCGTAAGGCTTGCATCGGTGTGTGCTCCTTGCGGCTAGGTGTCCCGAAGCCGCGCACAACCTCGTCGAGCTTTGCGTCGAGCCCGGCGGCGATCGCATCGGCGAAGCGGGTCAGCGCCTCATCACGGTCCTCGTAGACGAACCGTGATGAGTGCCCGTTCTCCTGAATCGTCAGGTGGTAGACCTGCATGGCTTCTATGTTAGTCCTCGTCAGTTCGCACTCCCACCGGCATTAGTCCATTGCGGCCTCGGGTGCAGAGGCCGCGCCCTCGTTGTGCCTCACCAGGACTAGGCCGCGTCCCCCGTGGGCCCCGAGTTGGTTGACCGCGGCGGTGATTGCTGTGGCGATCGTCCAATTCGGAGCAGGCAGGCTCCACGATGGGCGCTTCGGCGGCCGATGACCCTGGCATGAGCGAGCACAACGTCTGTCCCGAGTGTGGGTCCGAATCCCTTGTGGCCTCCGGGGTGTTGGAGCATGGGACATGGGTTCGCAAATTGACGTGCTGGACCTGCAGAGACTGTCGGGCGATCATCGCCATACCCGAGGAACAGGTCAGGGTCGTGGACGATCTCACTGAGGATCCGGCCTGACCTCTTCTACCACGATCCCGGTAACGGCTCGGCGGTGCGTCTCTTTGTAGGTCGCGAGGTCAAGCGGACCTAACAGTCCCGCGCGCCGGGCGCGCAGGAACCACGGAGCCGCACCAGGCTAGCCTGGTCCCGTCCGCGAATCTCGCGCGGAAGGCGCCTCGGCGGGTGCGCGCTGCCTCGCCTGCTCCGCCTTGAGCGCATTCCGGAACTGCCTCTGCCGCACGAAGACGACGAGCGAGGCGAACATTCCTCCCAGGACCGCCGCAAGGAGCAGCGCTCCCGCAAGCGGCACCGACGCCGACCAGAACAGGAACTCGATCTCCGTGTCCGTCGTGTTCTGA
>JALYMB010000252.1 GCA_030773935.1 Actinomycetota bacterium
GCGTGGTGGCGCCCCCGCTTTTCGAGACAGAGCCGAAGGTCGGGGTTCCTCTCACCTGGTCACTCGGCGTACCCTGGACGGCAGCACCGACGTCGATCCGAGGTTTGCGCCGCCATCTCTCGGGGAATCTCGCTTCGGCGTCCCTCCGGTCCCCCGCCCGGAGGAGGACGGAGGAGGCAGACATGACCGAGGACACCTCGCCGCGCGACCCGCGCCGGGGCACCGCCGTGGAGACCGAGCGTCTGGTGGTGATCCCTCCAGGACGGACCATCGTGGTGCCCGAGGCGTCGCCCCCCGCTCCAGCGCCATCGGCGCGTCCCCGTTTCGGCCCCGTCGGTTCCAGCACCGCCGTCTGGGTGATCGGCTTCCTCGTGGCCGTGGCGATCGCCGTGGCCATCTTCATCTGGGCCATCGCCCCGCAGGACAACGGCGCCGAAGCGCTCGGCCCGACCACCACGCCGGCCACCGATACCGTCGAACCCGGCACGGACGTCGCTCGCGGTCTTGCCCTGGCCGCCCCTGAGGAGACACGCACGAAGACCGTGAACGTTCGCGGCGATCAGGACCTGCTGGCCCTGGCCACCGTGGCGGGCTCGGTCGACGGATTCGGCGGCGCTCCGGTGACGGCAGACGGGGTAGAGGTCAAGGAGCTGCTCGGCGATCGTGCCTTCGAGGTGGCGAATCCCGCCGGCAGCACCATGGTCGTGTACCTCCCGTACGGGATCCCCGGTGACGTATTCGTGACACTCGGGCAGGAGCTCACGTTCGTCGGTTCGGTCTCGCCGACCTCCGAGGACCTCACCACGGTTGCGGGTGCCTCCGCCGCCACGGCGGCGGCGGGTGAGGGCGCCTACATCATCGCGGTGCCCGAGAGCGTGCACATCGTGCCCCCGTCCGCGGCCGACGCGGCCTAGCGAACGGTACCGGCGACCCGGACACCGTCCTTCCAGACCTGTTCGATCCGCTGGGGCAGCGTCTCGAATGCGAACGGGTCTCCCTCCGCGACGACCACATCGCCGCGCTTCCCCGGCGCGAGGGTCCCCAACTCGTCCTGGAGCCCCATCAGCTCGGCGGCGCTGGACGTCGCGGCCGCAAGCGCCTGCTGGGGCGTCAAGCCGTTCTCGGCCATCAGCTGCAGCTCGCGGAGGTTCGTGCCGTGGGGTGCCACGGGGCAGTCGGTGCCCATGGCCACCTTCACGCCGGCCTCGGCCGCGCGCCGGAAAGCGTCCAGCTCCGGCCTGCCCAGTGCCCGAAGCTTCTCCTTCACCGGCTCGGGCACCCCGGGCTGGGTCGTGAGGCGTTCGGTCGTGTCGCCCGCGGTGAGGGTGGGCACCAGCCAGGTCCCGTGCTCCAGCATCATGGCCACCGCCTCGTCGTCCAGGTACGTGCCGTGGTCGATCGAGCGGACCCCGGCCCGAACCGCACGCTTGATCCCCTCCGCACCGTGGGCGTGCGACATGACCCAGCACCCCAGATCCGCGGCCGTCCGCACGATCTGTTCCAGCTCGTCCTGCGCGAAGTGCGGGAGCTTCGGATCGTCGCTGGGCGACAGGAAGCCGCCGCTGGAGGCGATCTTGATCACGTCGGCGCCCTCGCGGATCACCTCGCGGACCTTCGCACGCAAGGCCTCAGGACCGTCGGCCACCGGCGAGGGCATCCCCGGATACTCCACCGCGGACGGCGCGATGCCCCCACTCGGCAGATGGGCATCGGCGTGCCCGCCGGTCATCGACAGCATCGTGAGGGAGATCTTCATCCTCGGGCCCGCCAGGACACCGTCGTCGACGGCGCGCTTCATCCCAAGGTCGGCGCCGCCCGCATCCCGCACGGTGGTGATCCCCTGGTCGAGGTACCAGCGCAAGGTCTCCTGGAGCAGGAAGAATCGGTACGAGAAGGGCGTATAGGCAGCCCGCACCTCATCGAAGTCCTCGTACCGGTAGGCGACATGGACATGACAGTCGAAGAGCCCCGGGAGCAGCGTTCGCCCGGTCACGTCGATCCCCTCGTCGGCATCGAGACCGCTCCCGACCTCCACGATGCGTCCCTCCTCGAGCACCAGGTCGGCGGCGGCGGGCTCCGACCCCGTTCCGTCGAACACCTGACCTCCCTGCAGCACGATCCGAGCCACCGTCGCCTCCTCGTCGTCGAGTCGATGCCGGAGGCTCTCACGCGTCGAGGGATGATGCCCACACTCCTGTTCCCATCCTTGACGGAAGAGCGGGCCCCCTCCTAAAGAACCACCCCGCATCGGCCGATAGACCCACCATGACAACTCGACTGCGCGAACGACTCTTGACGATGCTGCTCACGATGGCTCTCCTGGTTGGCGGCGGCCTGGCTCTTGCCGCCGTCGGCTCGGTGACCGTGGCCGACCCCGCGGAACCCACCTGCGCCGCCGCCCCTTCGGAGGTACCGGTTCCCACCGACTCCACCACGACCGACGAGGGTGACGGGTCCACGACCGACTCCACCACGGACGAGGGTGACGGGTCCACGACGGACTCCACAACAGACGAGGGTGACGGGTCCACGACCGACGATGAGAACTGCGACGAGGCGACCGACGACACGTCATCGGGCGAGGACACCACCGACGAAAGCGCCGGCGACACGCAGGACACGACGCCGCCGGCCGACACCACGGACCCGATCCGCGAGGCCGAATGCAACGACGCCGCGGGTGTGGACCCGACGGTCGATCCGGCCGTCGACGTCACGACGACCCCGACGACGGGTCTCGATCACGCGATCGAGCAGGTCCTGGCGAACTGCCTGAAGAATCCGGGCGCACCGGGTCTGCCCAACGCCCTCGCGCACCTGGTGGCCAACGCCGAGCGGAAGGCTGCCCACGACGCAGCGAAGGCGGCGGGTGAGCACGGCAAGTCCGGCGAGCACGGCCCCGACGCGGTGCACGGCAAGTCGGGCGAGCACGGCAAGTCGGGCGAGCACGGCAACCCGCACGACTGACGTCGGTCGCTGCACCCTCAACGATCGGTCACCACACGGATCGATCGCCTGCGTCCACCCGATCTCCCTTTAGGAACCACGGTGGACGCGTCGATGGTCCAGGATGCGACGTTCGCCTGGGCTTGCCTCGGTCGCGACCGCCCTGGCGGTCGTGCTGACCTCAGCCGTGCTCGCCCCCGCCGTGGCCGGCGCGGGGCACGATCAACGACATCCGGCCGACACGATGTGCGGCGGTCTGCTCACCGTGGTCGCGGCCGGACGGGAGCTGTGCACCCACGGCGGTGACGGTCTGCCCGATCCCTCGGCCACCACCCTGGGGCGCGCCACGTCCCTCCCGAAGGCACCCTGCCCCGGCAACGGCGTGTCGGGGCGTCGAGTTCGCGTTTTCTACGGCTATCCCAAGGGCACGATCGACCGCTTCTCCTCGTTGCGGGATGACATCCAGCTGGCGCTTCGGACCTCCGATTCGAACCTCGACGCGCAGACGCCCGATGACGAAGGGCAGCATTACCGCTTCTGGTGCGAGACCGACGTCGTTCCCACGATCCGGGCGGTTCGCCTGAAGGCCGTCGGCGGCGACGGCGCCTACTCGGTGCTCGACGTGATCGACTCCCTGGTGCACCAGCGGGCCTTCCGTCTCGGCGACCGGAATTTCACGGACGGGAGGTTCGCCTACGTGACGTTCGTGGACCACCTGGAAGGTGTGTCGGCGCCAGCCGGCCAGGCGACCTTCGTGAGCGACGACGACCCCGACCCGGCCGTGAACCAGAACAACGGCACATCGCAGCTGCGCTACGCCATGGTGACGCTCGGCTTCACGACACTCAACGAGGCACACCTTTTCCAGCACGAGGTCGGGCACACGATGGGCGCCGTGCAGCTGTCATCTCCCCACTCGTCCGGGGCCGTCCATTGCTACGACGCCTACGACATCATGTGCTACGACGACGGTGGGCCTTACTTCTCCGATGGCGGCACACTGCTCTCCCGGTGCCCGAAGATGCCCGACGGTCAGGACCCCTGGGACTGCGGCGGCGACGACTGGTACGCCGTGGACCCCTCGGGTGGGAACTATCTCGTCGATCATTGGAACGTCGCCGACAGCGGTTGGCTGTCCTGGGCCAGGTAGCGGCTGACCGCGCAGGCGAGAACATGGGGGCGGACGGGTCGTCCAGGACCGCGAGCCGGTAGGCTTGGGGCATGCCTGACAGCATGGGAAAGCGACAGCGCCGCGACGTGAAGGCGCGGAAGACCGCGGCCATCGAGCAGCGCCGGATCGCCCGGAACCAGCGTCGCGAGGACCGCGCGGCAGGACTGATCGAGGCCGGACCACCCCTGTCCGAGGAGTACGGCGGCGTGGACCTCAGCCTCGGAGATCCGCCCGAGGAGAGCGAGTCCGAGCGCAACGACGCCTGAACGACCGGGAGCCGACGTCGACGCGGCCTCGGTGAGCCATGCCCCGAGCGGACGAAGGAGGAGCCGATGGCGAACAAGGACAAGGGCGGCAACAAGGGCACGAAGAAGAAGGCGGCCCAGACCCTGAAGGAGAAGCGCCAAGCGAAGAAGTCGAAGTCGGGCGGCTCGGGCTCCTCTTCCTCCGCTTCCGGCTCCTGAGCGACGCAGATGCGGCGCGAGGCCGTCGGGGCGGTCGTGACGGGCCCAGGCGAGACCCCGCACGTCGAATCCATCCTCCTCGATCCGCCCGGCGCCGGCGAGGTGGTCGTGCGCATCGTCGCGAGCGGCGTCTGCCACAGCGACCGCTGGGCGATCCAGCACGGTAACTGGGGATCGCCGTTCCCGATGCTTCTCGGTCACGAAGGCGCCGGACTGATCGAGGAAGTCGGCCCGGACGTGGCGTCCCTGGCCCCCGGCGATCCCGTGCTGCTGGCATGGGCGGTTCCGTGCGGCCAGTGCCGCGGATGCCTCCGGGGGTTGCCCAGGACCTGCTCGCACTCGTGGGAACAGCCGCCCAGGCTGCGCCGGGGGGCCAACGGCGACAGCGTCACCGGCACGCTCTCCCTGGGAACCCTTGCGTCGCATACTGTCGTGCATGCTGCGCAGGCGATCCCGCTGCCGCCCGCCGCCGACCTGTCACGCCTCTGCCTGCTCGGCTGTGGGGTGTCCACGGGGATCGGCGCTGCGATCAACACCGGCGGCGTGCGTTCCGGCGACACCGTCGCGGTGATCGGTCTGGGTGGGATCGGCCTGGCGGCGCTCCAGGGCGCGCGCATCGCGGGAGCATCCCGCCTGATCGCGGTGGATGTGGTGGCGGCCAAGCTCGAGCAGGCCCGCACGTTCGGGGCGACGGATGTGATCGATGCCTCCTACGGCGACGTGGCCAAAGCGGTGCGCCGGCTCACAGGTGGTGACGGCGTCGACCTCGCGCTGGAAGCGACGGGCGTTCCCGCCGTCGTCCCCCAGGCCGTCGCGATGCTGGCCCGGGGCGGCACGGCCGTCGCCATCGGGGTGCCGCCGCCGGACAGCACCGTCACGATCCGATGGAGCGGCGGGGCCGGAGCCGCCTACCCCACGAAGTCGACGCTGCGTATCACCGACGGCGGCGACCCCCTGCTGGAAGACTTCGTGCGATGGATCGGGTGGGCCGTCGACGGCCGGCTGGACCTGAACGGCATGGTGACGCGGGAGCTCGAGCTCACCGACGCCGGCATCGCCGAGGCGTTCCGAGCGATGCTGGCCGGAGAGGTCGTCCGCTCGGTCGTGCGGATGACGTGAGCCCGACGGCTCCGATCCTCAGGACACGTGCACCGTGATGGTGTGGTCGCCGGTTGCGCCGTCCGGGAAGGGGGGTACCGGTGACTCGACCTGCGCGGCGCCCGTTCCGTCCGTCGCCCGCACCGACAGCAGGTGATCGCCGGCAGCCGCGTCCCAGCGAAGGACCCACTGCCGCCACGTGTCGACCGTGTCCTGCACGGCGAGCTGCGCCGGCATCCACGGTCCGTCGTCGACCCGCACATCGACGCCCTCGATGCCCCGGTGCTGCGCCCATGCGATACCTGCCACGGCCACCTGGCCCACAGGGACGTCCGCTCGGTTGCGGGGCGTGTCGATCCGAGACTCGGTCTTGATCGGCGCCTGCTTCGCCCAGCCGCGCTCGATCCAGTACGCATCGAACGCCTCGAACGTCGAGAGCTCGATGTCCACGAGCCACTTCGTGGCCGAGACGTATCCGTACAGACCCGGGACCACCATCCGCACGGGAAAGCCGTGCTCCAGGGGAAGGGGCTCACCGTTCATGGCGACGGCGAGCATGGCGTCCCGCCCGTCCATCGCGATGGTGGTGGGCGTTCCGACGGTGAAACCGTCCGCCGACCGCGACACGATCTGGCTGGCACCGGGCCGGACGCCTGCCTCCTCGAGCAGGTCCTTCAGGGGGGCGCCGATCCACCTCGCGTTGCCGATGTAGTCCCCACCCACCTCGTTCGACACACACGTGAGGGTCACGTCGCGCTCGATCAACGGGCGGGCGAGCAACTGCGGGTAATCGAGCGTGATCGCGTGGTCCACCATGCCGTGGATCCGCAGCTTCCACGTGTCGGCGTTCACCGATGGCACGAACAGCGCCGTGTCCACACGGTAGAAGCGATCATTCGGCGTTATGAAGGAGGTCAGGCCGGGGATCTGCAGGTCGGCACCCGCGGGCGGAGGCGGTGCCCCGTCCGTGGGGGTGGGGATCCGCACCGCTGCGCGCGACTCGCTGGCATCGGCGCGCCGCACCAGGTACTGGCCGATCACACCCGCTGTTCCGGCGAGGGCGGCGGCGAGGGCACCGGTGCGCAGGAGGCGCCGACGGTCGAAGAC
>JALYMB010000253.1 GCA_030773935.1 Actinomycetota bacterium
CCTCCTTCGCGACCTGGATCGAGCGGATCAGCGACGCGAGCACGGCGAGCGCTGCCGCGGCCCACACCGACCAACCCAGCCATCCGAACCCAAGGCCAGCCGCGATCAGCGCGTAGCGGATCCCTCGTGTCACGGTGCTCTCCTGCACGTCGTAGCCAAGGGATGCCCCCCGGGCCCTGACGTAGGACGACAGGTAGCTCGCGCCGAGCGCCACCAGCGCGCCGGCCGCCTCCGCCGGGCGCGCCTCACGCTCGGCCCAGGCGATCGCCCCCAGGACCGCCCCGTCGAGCACGCGGTCCAGCAGCGGATCGAACAGCCGAGACAGCCCGTCGTCGTTCCAGATCGCGAACCTTCCTCCGGCGATCCCGGCCACGCCGGCCAGCCCGACCGTCAGGCCGGCGGCACGGGTCCTGCCGTCGAGCACCAGCCAGACGGACGCCCCGACCAGCGCGACGCCGCAGATCAGCAGCACCCTCGTGGGGATGGTGCTGGAGGTGGCGGGTAACCGCCGTCGGTACGTCGCCATGGGAACCGCGCGAGCCTAGCACTGGACTAGAATCCCCAGACCTCTCGCCGGAAGGAGTACGCGTTGAAGAGCTACGACGCGAAGGACATCCGCAACGTGTTGCTGGTGGGCCACGGCGGAGCGGGCAAGACCACGCTGCTGGAGGCGATGCTCTTCACCTCGGGTGCGATCACCCGGATGGGCACGGTGGAGGACGCCACGACGGTCTCCGACCACGACCCCGACGAGCAGCGCAAGGGCATCTCCGTCTCCCTCGCCATGGCGCCCGTCGAGTGGAAGGGGGTGAAGATCAACGTCCTGGACGCGCCCGGGTACGCGGATTTCGTCGCAGATCTGCGCTCGGCGATCCGCGCCGTCGACGCCGTGATCGTGGTGGTCTCGGCGGTGGACGGCGTCGAGGTTCAGACCGAGGCGGCGTGGGAGCTCGCGGTGGATCAGGGGCTGCCGCGGGCGATCTTCGTGAACAAGCTCGACCGCGAGCGGGCCGACTTCCCGGCCACCCTGGATCAGCTGGTCTCGGCGTTCGGCACCCAGGTGGCGCCCTTCGAGCTGCCGATCGGCGCCGAGCACGGGTTCAAGGGCGTGGCCGATCTCCTGCACGAGAAGGCCGACCTGTACCCGAGCGGACCCCGCGCCGAAGAGTCCGAGTGGCCGGAGGAGATCCACGCCGTCGCCGACCCCGCCCGCGAGAAGCTGATCGAGGCGGTCGCCGAGTCCGACGACGACCTCATCGAGGAGTACCTCGAGCAGGGCACGCTTCCCGAGGAGCACATCGTGAGCGGGGCCAAGGACGGGTTCACCCGCGCGCGCCTGGCTCCCGTCATCGTGGGCTCCGCCGCCGCGGCGATCGGGATCGACCGGCTGCTGGACTTCATCGTGGAGGAGTTCCCCTCGCCGGTCGACCGCGACCCCGTGGAGACCACGAGCAGGGACGGCGCCGTCAAGGAGCGGGCCTGCGATCCGAACGGCCCCACGACCGCGTTCGTGTTCAAGACCCTGTCCGACCCGTTCGTCGGACACATCACGATGTTCCGGGTGTTCAGCGGCAAGGTGCGGCCGGACGGCACGCTGTTCAACGCCACCCAGGTGTCGGAGGAGCGGGTGGGCCAACTCTTCACCCTTCGGGGCAAGGACCACGATCCCCTCACCGAGGTCGTGGCCGGCGACATCGGCGCGGTGGCCAAGCTCACGCACACCCACACCGGCGACACGATCAGCACGAAGGACGACCCCGTGCAGCTGGCGCCGATCACGCTCCCCGAGCCGCTCCTTGCGTTCGCCATCGAACCCAAGACCAAGGGGGACGAGGACAAGCTGTCCACCGGACTGGCCCGCCTGCGGGAGGAGGATCCTTCCTTCCGCGTCTCGCGGAGCGACGAGACCCACGAGACGGTGATGTACGGCATGGGCGAGGCGCACCTCGAGGTGATGGCCGAGCGTCTCAAACGCAAGTTCGGGGTCGAGGTGCTCACGCATCCGGCGAAGATCGCCTACCGGGAGACCCTGCGCGGCAAGGCCAGGGTGACCGGGCGCCACGTGAAGCAGTCGGGCGGCCACGGACAGTACGCGGTCTGCACCGTCGAGGTGGAGCCGACGGCGCGCGGTGAGGGATTCGTGTACGAGGACAGGATCGTCGGTGGGGCGATCCCGTCGCAGTTCATCCCCTCGATCGAGAAGGGCATCGTGAAGACGATGGCCGAGGGGACGGTCTCGGGCAATCCCATGGTCGACATCAAGGTGACGCTGGTGGACGGGAAGTTCCACACCGTGGACTCATCCGACATGGCGTTCCAGATCGCGGGCTCGCTCGCACTGAAGGAGGCGGCCGAGCAGGTCGGCGTCGCGATCCTGGAGCCGGTCGTGCAGCTCGAGGTGATCGTACCGGAGGCGTTCACCGGCGACGTGATGGGCGACCTGAACGCCAAGCGGGGCAAGATCGCCGGCATGGAGCAGGCGGGCGGCGGCAAGCAGGTGATCCGGGCGGCGGTGCCGCAGGGCGAGGTGGCGCGGTACGTGATCGATCTGCGTTCGATGACCGGGGGCCGCGGCGCCTTCTCCATGACGTTCGATCACTACGAGGAGATGCCCCAGCACCTCGCACAGAAGGTGGTCGATGCCCACGAGAAGGCGCGCGAGCACGCCCACCGCTAGACCGTCTCAGGGGAAGAGGTCGAACCGGATGGGCGCCGTGAGCGCCGCGATCACGAGCAGTGCCCAGCCCGCCAACAGCAGGACGCCGCCGACCGGCGTGACGGCGCCCCACCTGCGCCGGCCCGTCAACGCGAGGGCGAACAGGCTTCCCGAGAAGAGGGTGGTCCCGACCGTGAGGCAGACGCCCGCCCACGACTCCGCGACCTGATCGGGACCGGCCGCGCGGAACCATTCCACGGCGAGCAGCGCGAACGCCCCGTACAGGAAGTACCTCGCGCCGGTCTCGAACGCCGCCTGCCGCTCCGCAGGGACCTTCGTGCGCAGGGCGTGCGCGCCGAAGGCGCCGGCGGTCACCCCGATGAACCCGAACGCTGCGGCGATGGTGAGGAAGAACCGATCCATCAGGACGTCCGGAAGTACGGTGCCAGCCGCTCGTAGGTCTCCGAGAGCATCTGCGGCAGCACGCGCGTCTGCCCGATCACCGGCATGAAATTCGTGTCGCCGCCCCAGCGAGGCACCACGTGCCAGTGCAGATGGTCGGGGATCCCGGCACCCGCCACGCGCCCCAGGTTCAGACCCACGTTGAACCCGTGCGGAGCCGACGCCGCCGTGAGCGAACGGACGGAGAGCTGCAGGAGCGCGTGGACCTCGGCTCCCTCGTCCACGGTCAGTGTTTCGAGGTCTCCCGTGTGTCGCACCGGCAGGATCAGCAGGTGACCCGGGTTGTACGGGTACTTCGCCAGGGCCACGAACGCGAGGTCGCCTCGATGCAGGATCCGCTCGCCGTCGGGGTCGCCGTCCTGCCACAGCGAGCAGAACACGCACCCCTCCGGCTCCGACCGATCCTGGTGAGCCTCGAGGTACTCCATCCGCCACGGGCTCCACAGACGCTCCACGGCGTGTCAGTCCCCGAAGCTCGACTGCACGAGCGCGCGGGTCGCGGCCTCGTCATGCAGGACGGACGTGAGTCGCTCGTAGGTCACTCCCTGGGCCTCGGTGCCTGCCCGGTCGCGCACGGTGTACGTGCCCGACTCCAGCTCCCGGTCGCCGACCACCAGCGTGTACGGCGTCTTCATCAGCTGCGCCGCCCGGATCTTCTTGCCCACGGATTCTTTCGAGACGTCGACGAAGGGGCGCAGCCCGTCGGAGCGCAGCCGCGCCGCCAGGTCGTTCGCGGGCTCCACGTGCCGGTCCGCCACAGGGGCCAGCCGCACCTGCTCGGGAGCGAGCCACAGAGGGAACGCACCCGCGTAGTGCTCGGTCAGGACGCCGAAGAACCGCTCCACGGATCCGAACAGTGCCCGGTGGATCATGATCGGCCGGTGCCGCACGTTGTCGTCGCCGGCGTAGTGCAGGTCGAAGAGCTGCGGCAGCTGGAAGTCGAGCTGGATCGTGGATATCTGCCACGTGCGTCCGATGGCGTCGCGGGCCTGAACGCTGATCTTCGGTCCGTAGAAGACCCCCCCGCCTTCATCCATGACGAGCTCGAGGTCCATGCCCTCCGCCGCCATGCGGAGCGCCTCCGTCGCCTCCGCCCACTCCTCGTCGGTACCCACGGCCTTGCCCTCGGGCCTCGTGGACAGCTCGAGGTAGAAGTCGTCGAGGCCGTAGTCCCGCAGCAGATCCAGCACGAACGTGAGCAGCGAGGCCAGCTCCTCCCCCATCTGCTCCTTCGTCGTGAAGATGTGCGCGTCGTCCTGGGTCATGCCGCGCACGCGGGTGAGCCCGTGGACCGTGCCCGACTTCTCGTAGCGGTACACCGTGCCGAACTCGAACAATCGCAGCGGCAGCTCTCGGTAGCTCCGGGTGCGGCTGCGGTAGATCAGGATGTGCATGGGACAGTTCATGGGCTTCAGGTAGTACTGCACCCCGCCGTCGAGCTCCATGGGCGGGAACATGCCGTCGGCGAACCACTGGAGGTGTCCACTGATCTGGAAGAGCTCCGACTTCGTGATGTGTGGGGAGTTCACGAACTCGTAGCCGGCCTCATCGTGTCGCCGGCGCGAGTAGTCCTCCATGATGCGCCGCACCAGGCCGCCGCGCGGGTGGAACACGGCGAGGCCCGACCCGATCTCGTCGGGGAAGCTGAACAGGTCGAGCTCCTGCCCCAGCTTGCGGTGGTCTCGGCGCTCCGCCTCCTCCAGACGGTGCAGGTGCTCGTCGAGGTCCTCCTGGGTGGCCCAGGCGGTCCCGTACACGCGGGTCAGCTGCGGGTTCTTCTCGTCGCCCCGCCAGTACGCGCCCGCCAGGTGCGTGAGCTTGAAGGCACCGAGGCGGCCCGTGGACGGCACGTGCGGGCCGAGGCACAGGTCGCTCCATCCGTCGTTGCGGTAGACGCTGAACGTGTCGCCGCCGGCCACCTCGCCCGGCTCGGACGATTCGATGATCTCGCGCTTGAAGGGCTGACCGGCGAACCGCTCGAGCGCCTCGGCCCGCGAGAGCTCCTCGCGGACGAAGGGCTGGTCCTGCTTCACGATCTTGCGCATCTTCTGCTCGATCCGGTTCAGGTCCCCGGCCGACAGCGCCTCGGGCAGCTCCAGGTCGTAGTAGAAGCCGTGCTCGATCGCCGGACCGATCGCGTAGTGGGTGCCCGGGTACAGTTCGCACACGGCCTGCGCCAGCACGTGCGCGGCCGAGTGCCGCAGTACGCGGAGGCCGTCATCGGAGGCCGCGTCGACCGGCTCCGCGACCGCGTCGCCCGGAGGAACGAACGAGAGATCGCGGAGCTCTCCGTCCACCCGCGCGGCGATCGCCCCGGTGCCCAGCACCCCGCCGACCGGTTCCCCCTCGGGAAGCTCGGTGGTCGATCCGTCGGGCAAGGTCAACCGCGGCATGGCGAGCATGATATCGGCCATGGACCCCGCGGCCGTGGTCGGACGCCGCTACTCGTAGGAGATCGCCTGCAGCACGTCGAGCTTCGCGGCCCGGCGAGCGGGCAGGATCGCGGCGACCACGCCCGCCACCGCTGCCACCAGCACGTAGACGAGCAGCTGGCCGAGCGGGATGGCGAGCTCGGTGACGCCGACCCCCACCAGCGCCTGTTGCATGGCTACCCCGAACGCGATCCCGATCCCGACGCCCAGCAGTGCCCCCAGGATCGCGATGATCACCGACTCCACGCGGATCATGCGCTTCACCTGCACCCGGCTCATGCCGACGGCGCGGAGCAGGCCGAGCTCCCTGATCCGCTCGTAGATCGACAGACGCAGGGTGTTCACGATGCCGAACAGCGCGATCACGATCGCCATCAGCAGCAGCACCGTCACCAGGGAGAGGAAACTGTCGATCGCGTCCGCCTGCGTCGCCTTGAACTCCGCCTGGTTCTCCACCTTCACGTTGGGGTAGGTCGCGGTGATCCGGTCGATCGCGCCGGCGGCCTCCGCGGTGCTCACGCCGGGCGCGATCGTGGCGAAGGCCACCGAATCGAGCTGTTGGGAGAAGTTCCTCTGGTAGTCCTGCACCGAGATCGCGTAGTCGTTCAGGATCGAGTTGTCCGTGTAGATGCCGCCCACCGTGAAGGTCTGCGTGCCCGTCCGGGAGAACTCGATCGACAGTTGGTCGCCGACGGCCAGGTCCTTCGAGTCCGCCACGCCCTTGTAGATCAGGACGGTTCCGGGAGTCCGCAGGGCATCGAGTCCTCCGCTCCTGAACTCCAGGTTCACCACCTCGCCGATGGTGGCCGGATCCGTGCCGGCGAGGAACGTCGTATCGCTCCCAACCTTCGCTTGTCCCTGGCGGATCGCCGACACCGCGGCGAACGCCGGATCGGCGGCCAGGTCGGCGACCACCTGCGGACTGAACGGCGAGAAGCTCGTGGTGGACACGATGAAGTCGGAGCGGATCACCCGATCGAGGGCGACGCTCGCCGACGCCTTGAGCGACGCGCCCGCCACGGCCACGAACGTCACGAGACCCAGGCCGATCATGAGGGCGGCCGCCGTCGAGGCCGTGCGGCGTGGGTTCCGCATCGCGTTCTCCCGGCCAAGACGCCCGGGCAGGGCACGGCCTCGGAAGGGCGTACCGATCCACGCGGCCAGCGGACGGGCGAACAACGGCGACAAGATCGCCACCCCGAGGAAGGTGACCGCGGCGCCGGCACCCACCACGGCGGCGGCGTTGGTCGGCTTCCCGAACAACCCAACGGCCAGCAGCCCCACGCCCAGCGCCGTCACGACGCCGCCCGACACGGACCGGCGTCGCAGCGACGACGTTGGAGCGC
>JALYMB010000254.1 GCA_030773935.1 Actinomycetota bacterium
CCCCGTGCCATCTCCACCTTCGCGGGATCGGTGTGTGCGACCGCCAGTGAACGGAGCTGCCCGTCGGCGTCCAACAGCTCGACGGAACACCAGTCCGCGAAGCCGGGGACCGCGGCCTTGGCCACCCGCGCGATCGTCTCCTCGTAGTCCAGGGAGCTGCCGAGCATCTCGCTCGCCTCGGACAGCAGACGCACGCGTGCCACCGCCTCCTGCTCGGCGTCGTACGCCCGCGCCCGCGCGAGCGCCTGCCCCACCTGCCGGCCGATCGTGAGCAGGAAGTCCTCGCGTCCGACGTCTTCGACCGGATCGGTCTCGAAGACCAGAACCACCGCACCGACGGGGGCCGAAGCGGCGACGATGGGGAACGCCCACGCCTCCGCCGGGCTCCCTGGCCGGACCAGTTCGCGCGCCGCACTCGGCGTCGGACCCTCGGCCTCCTCCAGCGGCATCCGCACCACCCGACGCTCGCGCACGGCGCGGGCCGCCGGGAGCGGCGAGGTTTCGATCGTCAGGTGCCGCCACACCTCAGGCATCCTCTCCTCGGAGAGCGTCGTTCCCAGGAGGTCCAGGGTGCCGGACTCCCAGTTCGCGAGGTAGATCGTCGCGGCCAGCCCGCCGGTGGCCTCGAACAGCTGCTGGATCCCCACCCTCTCGACGTCGCTGACCGACATCGTCTCGGCGAGCGACGAGGTCACCTCCTGGAGCCGGGCGAGACGCTCCTCGTTGACGGCTCGCTGCATCTCGGAAAGGACCCGATCGGTGACGTCCGTCGACACCCCGATCAACCCCACCGAGTTCCCCTCGGCGTCCTTGACGACACGCCCCCATCCCTCGATCCAACGGATCGAACCGTCGCCTCGGATCGCCCGGTGCTGGATCCGGTGCACATCCCCTTCGCCGAGGGAGTCCTGGATCCGCTGCGCCGCGGCCGCGCGATCGTCGGGGTGCAGGAGCGCCATATAGGCCTCGTACGTGCCCTCGAAGGTCCCGGGCTCCAGCCCGTACACACGCTCCGTCGCCGTGTCCCACTCGACGCGGCCGCTGGCGGCGTCCCAGCTCCAGGTACCCATGCCGCTGGCCTCGAGGGCCAGCTGCATCCTGATCAGGAGGTTCTCCTGGGCGAGGTCGACGTCCTTCTCGGTCACCGCCGCAGGCTAAGGAATCCGGGCCACCTCGGCAACGGCACCGCCGGGTGGTCCCGTCAGGCGGCGAGCGCCTCCCGGCGTGCCTGACCGAACCGCCTCACTGTTGACCCAGGGGAACCCGGCGCAGGACCTGCGCGTTGGCCGCCACCACGATCGTGGACACGCTCATCAGCACCGCCGCCACCGCCGGCGCCAGCGTCACCCCGGCGAAGGGCCGGTCGCAGGAGACGTCGAGCAGCCGGAACGCCACCTCCAGCCGGGAAGTACGCTAGCGGTAGCCCTTGTTGCGCTCGGCTCGCGGGGTAACTCAATGGCAGAGTTCCCGCCTTCGAACGGGTTACCTCTTCGAGACGAGCTACGGAAGAGCAACGACGTGAACAATGTCTACATCTCCGCGAGGTGAAGAGGGAGACACGCGCGGCGCGCTCGCCTACTCTTGCTTCCCGTGAACGTCCTTCGCCGTGTACTGCGAGCCATCTGGTCTCCGGAGGCGTTCCACGATCCGTGTGTGATCTGCGGACGCGCCCCCACCACCCGGCTCGAGATCCGACAGGTTCGTGTCCGGGGGTTCTCCGACTTCGAGTGGGGTATATGCAGCGGGCGATTCTGTCGCGACCACGGAACAGAGCGTGCGGTTGCCTGGCTGCTGCGATGCGTGCGAAGGGGTTGGTGGAATGGGTCCGCCTTCTTCCCGAACTTCGCGGCCGTGGCGTTCGACGGCATCGCGCTGGTTCGTATGTATCGGATGCCGCCGCCGAAAGGCAGCCCAAGCGGGGGTTCGCTCTTGCAGATCGCGACGCTGAGCGGGCGCGAGTACCTTGTTCACGCCACTCGAGAGGGGATGGGCCAGAACGCATGGGTCGACCGCGCCACCTACGTGGATCCGGCGCTGGATCCAGCCTTGCGTCAAGCTCTGACAGCGCTGCTCGAGACCGAATCTTGGAGTCTGGTGCGCGAAGAGGATTGGGTCTAAACACGCCTTCCAACCGTTCCACTCCGTCCCGAGCTCCCGTATCGGTCCCCGCATGGCGCCTGCGCTTGTTGTGTGGTGGCCGTGTCCCACTCGACGCGACCGGTGGCGGCGTCCCAGCTCCCGGTGCCCATGCCGCTGGCCTCCAACGCCAGCGTCTGGTGGCGAGCGCCTCCCGGCGTGCCTGACGGAACACCCTCAGGAGCGGCCCAGCCGAACCCGGCGCAGGAGCTGTGCATTGGCCGCAACCACGATCGTGGACACGCTCATCAGGAGCGCGCCAACTGCCGGTACCAGCGTCAACCCGGCGAAAGCGAAGACGCCTGCCGCCACCGGGATCGCCACGAGGTTGTAGCCGGTCGACCAGACGAGGTTCTGGACCATCTTGCGATAGCTGGCGCGTGACAGACGGATCACGTCGATCGCCGCGCGCGGGTCGTCCGATACGAGCACGACACCTGCCGACTCGATGGCCACGTCGGTCCCCGCGCCGATCGCCAGCCCGACATCGGCCCTGGCCAGCGCGGGCGCGTCGTTCACACCGTCGCCCACCATGGCCACCACGTCGCCCCGTTCCTGGAGCCGGGCGACGATGGCGTCCTTGTCTTCGGGAAGGACCTCCGCGTATACCTCGTCGATGCCGGTGGCGGCCGCCACCGCCTCGGCCACCTGCCGTGCGTCGCCGGTGATCATGGCCACACGGATGCCGAGTTCGTGGAGCCCGCGAACGGTCTCGCCGGACTCCGGTCTGATCTCGTCCTCGAGCGCCAGCGCGCCCAGCACGCGACCGTTCCGCACCACGTACACGACGGCGGCGCCGCGCGCCCTCCAGGCCTCGATCGTTTCCCGAAGACCATCGGGCGGCGTCAGCTCACGCTCGGTGAGCAGGGAGGGACCACCGACGGCAACCGGTGCGCCGTCGACGCTCGCCTCCACGCCGCGCCCCGTCATCGAGCGGAAGTCCCGGGCGACGGGCAGCTCTCCGCGCTTGGAGGCCGCTGCGACGAGGGCGCGGGCAAGGGGATGCTCGCTGTCGGCCTCGGCCGCGCCGGCCAGCCGCAACAGGGCATCCTCGTCGCCATCGGCGGCGATGCCCGTCACGATGGGTCTCCCCGCCGTCAACGTGCCCGTCTTGTCGAACAGCACGACATCGACCTGCCGCATCCGCTCCAACGCCAGCC
>JALYMB010000255.1 GCA_030773935.1 Actinomycetota bacterium
GTCCGAGACGAGGGCGAGATCGGCGGGTGTGAGCGGCTCGCTCGCCGGCTTCGTGACGGAGAGCGCGCCGAGGAGCTCGCCCTGGTGACTCACCGGGTAGGCGGCGTCGGCGCCCGGCAGCTCCGGGAGCGGCCCGGAGTCGATCCCGACCGGGTCTGCGCGGCCGGCGGTGTCCGGCCAGGCGGCGGCGACGCGGAGCTCCTCGCCGACGTGCAGCCATACCTCGGCGTGCTCGGCGCCGATCCCCTCGCCCAGGACCCGGCTCATCCTCGGGAGCACGTCATCGTCCTCGTAGGCCTCGCCCATGCGCCCGGAGAACTCGGCCAGGATCTCGTACGGCGTCGCCCGCTTTCCGTAGACGAGGCGGTTCGCGAAGCGCTCGGCCCGCGCACGGACAGGTTGGAACCCAACCGCCACGATCGCCGTCGCCGTGACCGACAGCGCGAGGTTCTGCGAGTCCCCGGACCCGACGATCGCGCCCACGCCGACGACGATGCCCACGTAGACCACGGTGATGAATGCGGCGAGTGATCCGAAGAGCAGCGTCTTTCGGAGGACGACGTCGAGGTCGTAGAGGTGGAACCGCAGGATCGCGATCCCGATCGTGACCGGGAACACGAGGTAGCTGGCCCCGCCGAACACCGACCCCAGGAGCGTCTGATCGCCGGCGATGCTGCCGAGGACCAGCAGGAGGACCGAGATGGGCAGGCCGAACGCGACCCACTTGATCTGTTGGCGCTCCATCCCGGTCGAGCGCCGGAACCGCTGGATCAGCGAGAAGACCGACAGGCCGAACAACATGGGCAGCAGGAACGCGATGAACGGGTCGAGGGTCGCCCTGCCGATGGCGGGGATGTAGAACGGGTTGCGAACCCCGACATCGTCCCCGGAGCCGCCCAGCAGCCGCTGACCGAAGAGCAGGTTGAGGCCGATGATGGCGATGAACCCCGCGCAGCACCACACGAACGGCCGCCAACGCGGCGACGGCAGACGCCCGTCCGGGAAGAGCAGCGGGATCAGGAGCAGGGGCGCGAGGAGACCCAACAGCCACCCGAAGTTCGTCGTGAGACCCGGGATCGCGACCAGCGGCCCCTCGTAGCCCCGCGCCAGCGCCCACGTGGCGAAGTCTCCGGCAGAGGAGCACGCCACCATGATTAGGGACCCGACGAGGAGCAGCAGGCCCACCCGGTTGTGGGGATCGCGGGTGACCACGACGAGCCCCACGAGGGCGAACATCGTGAAGGCCAGGACGAAGGGGACGGCGTTGACCACGTCCTGCCCGGTCAGGACGTGGAAGACCATTCCCGCGACGAAGGTGACCAGGAAGATGGCGAAGGCGAACCACGGCCACCGCGCTCGCTCGGCCGGGCCCGACGGCGCCCGGCCCGATCTCTCGACCCTCATCCTCTCCTCGGCCATGGCCCAGATTCTCGAACGACCCGGCGCCGCGAGGGAAGGGGGTTCGCCTGCCGGATGGGCGGGGGTGTCCACACCCCGCTCCGAGGGGTGCCTCCTGGTAGCTCGCGTGTCGGTCCGGGCCTGATCGGCGTGACCGCGGAGGCATCCTGATCCACCAGCCACAGCTCGTCGGGCGAACCCTCCCCGATCGTCGGGCCTACGAGCCTGGAGCCCTCTCGATCCGCCGACAACGAACCATAGCCGCAGACCTGCCCGAACGACCCTTTGCAGAGGCCGGCGTTTCGTGAGTCCCCCGATTGCCCTACGGCGAAACTTGTGAAACAGTTGCGCCTCGGGGATGAGAGGAGAGGTCTATGAAACCCAGACGGCTCTCGCTGGCCTTGGTTCTTGCACTGACTCTCTGTCTAGGAGCGACCCCTGCACACGCAGCTCGGCCGATCGGTGGTTGCCCATCGGCCTTTCAGGGGCCGCTCGATTTCGCGACGCTCCTCATCCTGTTCCCGCCCCCGCCGGGCGTTCCGAACCCGGAAGAGATCCTCGCGTCCTTTGATGCGAACGGTGATCAGCGTCTGTGTGTGAGAGGGCTCCCACACGACGAGATCAACGTCATCGATAACGTGATCCGGTAGGGGCCCGCGGGTCGTTGGAGCCAGACGACGAACCTTAGCCCGGCACGGTGATCAACGTTGCGTGAAGCGGCCGGGGCCGCCGAATCTCATCCGACTGCATCGGTGGGATGCCTACTCG
>JALYMB010000256.1 GCA_030773935.1 Actinomycetota bacterium
GTGCTGGGAGTCTTCCGCGGCGCCTCGCTCGAACATCACTGGCGCCTGTCGACGATGCCCGAACGCACCTCCGACGAGCTCGCCCTCCTACTCTCCGGCTTCCTCGCCCAGCGAGAGATGGCGTTCGGATCCATGATCTCCGGGGTGGTGATCGCGAGCGTGGTCCCGGCGGTGACCGAGGTGCTGCGCGAGATGTCCACGCGCTACTTCCCGTTCCCACCGGTCGTGGTGGGCCCGGGAACCAAGACCGGGGTGCCGGTGCTGACCGACAACCCGCGTGAGGTCGGCGCCGACCGCATCGTGAACGCGCTGGCGGCGTTCACGCGGTTCGGCGGCCCCGCGATCGTCGTGGACTTCGGCACCGGTACGAACTTCGACGTGGTCTCCGATGCGGGCGAGTTCGTGGGCGGGGTGATCGCACCTGGGTTGCAGGTGAGCGCCGCGAGCCTATTCAGCAGCACGGCGCGTCTCACCCGCGTGGAGCTGGCCGCCCCCAGATCGGTGGTGGGCAAGAACACGGTGGAGGCGATCCAGTCCGGTTTGATCTTCGGGACCGCCGGCGAGGTCGACGGGATCGTGGAGCGGATCCGGGCCGATCTCGGTGGGACCGCCGTGGTGATCGCGACCGGCGGTCTGGCGCCGGTGGTGCTGCCGTACTGTCGCACCATCGACCACCACGAGCCCTGGCTCACCCTCGAGGGCCTGCGCCTGGTCTTCGAGAAGAACGTGGTGTCGGCCGATGAGTGACGAGCCGCGATCGCCCGTCGAGACGCCCGGCGACGACGAGAGCGGCCGGGAGGCCGAGATCCTTCGCGCCCGCCGCGACTCGCTCGAGCGACTTCGGGCGGCCGGCGTCCCCCCCTTCGCGCTCCGCTTCGATCCCGACGCGCACACGGCCGACCTCATCGCCGAGTTCGAGGGCAAGCTCGAGCCTGGCGAGGAATCCGACCGTCGCGCGCGGCTCGCGGGCCGGGTGGTGTTGGCGCGACGGATGGGCAAGCTGACGTTCCTGGTGCTGCGCGACGGCGCCGGGGACCTGCAGCTGTTCTGCGAGGGCGCCACGCTCGACGAGCCGAGCCGCGCGTTGCTGGACGAGATCGATCTGGGCGACGTCGTGGGCGCCGAGGGCCACGTGATCCGCACGAGGAGAGGGGAGCTCTCCCTGAAGGTCCGGACGCTCACCATGCTCACGAAGGCGTTGCGGCCTCTGCCGGAGAAGTGGCACGGCCTGCGCGATCCGGATCTGCAGCAGCGCCGGCGCTACGTGCATCTGGCCACCGACCTGGAGGCGCGCCGGCCCGCCACGGCGCGGGCGGCCCTGCTGCGAACGCTCCGCTCCGAGCTGGACGCCCGCGGGTTCATCGAGGTGGAGACGCCGGTGCTGCAGGCGGTGGCCGGCGGCGCCAACGCCCGGCCGTTCACGACCCACCACCACGTCCTGGACATGGACATGAAACTCCGGATCTCGCTGGAGCTGTTCCTCAAGCGACTGATCGTGGGAGGACTCGAGCGCGTGTACGAGATCGGGCGCATCTTCCGCAACGAGGGGATCGACCGCGATCACAACCCCGAGTTCACGATGCTGGAGCTGTATCAGGCCTACGGCGACTACCAGGACATCATGAAGCTCTCACAGGCACTGGTCGTCGCCGGCGCGCGCGCGGTGCTCGGGACCACGACGGTGACCTTCGACGGGCACGAGATCTCGCTCGAGGGCGAGTGGGCGCGCGTCCCGCTCCTGGACATCGTCAGCGAGGTGGTCGGTGAGCCGGTGACCCTCGACCGCCCCGACCTGCCCGACCTTGCTGCCCGGCAGGGAGTGAACGTGGACCCCGCCTGGGGCGCGGGAAGGATCGTGCAGGAGCTCTTCGACAAGCTCGTGGAGCCGACGATCGTGGCGCCCACGTTCGTGTGCGACTTCCCGCGGGAAGTGTCGCCGCTGGCGCGTCCGCACCGCGACGACCCCGCGCTAACCGAGCACTTCGACCTGGTGATCGGCGGCGTGGAGCTGGCCACCGCTTTCAGCGAGCTCACCGACCCCGACGAGCAGCGGTCGAAGTTCGAGGCGCAGCTCGCCGCGAGGGAGGCCGGCGACGATCAGGCCCATCCGCTCGATGAGGACTTCCTGCGGGCGTTGGAGCACGGCATGCCGCCGACGGGAGGCATCGGCATCGGCATCGACCGGCTGCTGAAGTTCCTGCTCGACGCCGCGACGCTTCGCGACGTGATCCTGTTTCCCCACCACCGTCCAGAGGCGTAGGCTCCGAAGGCGATGTCAGAGGCCTTCCTTCCGAGCCTCGGCACGTTGCCGGAGGACGAAGGCGGCTCCGGCGTCGATGCCGCCGTCCGCGACGCGATCCGCGTCCCCGCCGCCGGCGATCGGTTCAGGATGCTGGAGGCGGCCCTGGACCCCGGTCTCCGGCGTCCGAAACTCGCCCCCGACATCGAGATCTCGCACCACACCACGCGGTGGGGTGGTGGCTATGCCGTCGTGCGGAACCCCCGCGGGCCGGTGTACCTGCGGCTGGCCGCCGAGGACGGCCGGCTGATGGAACGCTTCGACGGCGAGCGCACGGTCCGGGAGCTGGTTGTCGAGGAGCTCCGGGACACCGCCTCCCTCGACGTGTCCGCGGCGACCGAGCTCGTGGCCGTGCTGGAGAGCTCCGGGTTCCTCGACGAGCCATGGATCGAGACCTACGAGCTGGTCGCCACCCGTATCGCCCCGGCCCGATCGCGCGTCGCAGCCGCCGCGCGCCGCTTCGCGAAGAGCCAGACCGTGCACTTCCCCAAGGCTCGCGAGATGACCGAGTGGGGCTACCGCCGGGGCGGCCGGTTCCTCTTCCGCTGGTACGGGCAGGTCGCGTTGACCTTGCTGCTGCTGGGCGGGCTCGTGGCGCTGTGGGCCAACGTGCACGGCGAACGGTTCCGGATCGTCGGCGACTCACTCGCGATCGGGTTCGGGCTCCTGTTCGTGTTCGATCTGCTTGCGACGATGATCCACGAGGCGGGGCACGCCCTGGCCATCCGCCACGCGAACCGCAGCGTGATCACCGCGGGGTTCCAGCTCTACCTGGGGCATCCGGCGTTCTTCATCGACAGCGCCGACATCCTGATGTCGCCGACGCGTGACCGGATCCGCAACGCGTGGTACGGGCCGTATCTGAGCCTCGTCGTGGCCGGGACGGCCTCGATCGTCGCCTTCCTGATGCCGGCGACGGGGTTCGGCGTCACCATGTTCCGGCTGTCGATCCTCACGTACCTCACCGCTCTGCTGAACCTGATCCCCTTCCTCGAGCTCGACGGCTACTGGATCATGGTGGACGCGCTGGAGACCCCGGACCTCCGCCCGCGCTCCCTGTCGTTCCTCCGGCACGAGCTGCCCCGGAAGATCCGTCGCCGGCAGGCGCTCACGAGGCAGGAATGGGGTCTGACGGGTTTCGGCATCATCGGAACGGTCTTCACGATCCTGGCGCTGTGGACGTCGTGGTTTATCTGGGGGCCGGTGTTCGAGACCTTCGCCACCGCCATGTGGCGCCACGGGCTCGCGACCCAGGTCCTTGTCGTGCTGCTCTTCGGGTTCATCCTCGGTCCCCTCGTGGTCGGGATCTGGCATTGGCTCGGGAACCTCTGGGCGGAGGTCAGGTACCTGTGGCGCCGGCTGCGCTTCCAGACCGAGCTCGGCTGGCGCCGGGAGGCGGGCGAGCTGATCACCGCGATGCCGGTGTTGGACGAACTGCCGATCGGGGCGGTGAACGCCCTTGCCGGCAAGGTGAGGCTTCACCGGTTCGCCGAGGGACGAACCGTGTTCCACGAGGGTGACCAGGCCGAGGCCTTCTACGTCGTCCGCAGCGGTCGGTTCGCGGTGGTGGACGAATCGGCCGGCGGCGTTGAGCTGCGTTCCCTCACGCGCGGCGAATCCTTCGGCGAGATCGCTCTGTTGCAGGGGACGCCGCGCACCGCGACCGTGCGCGCGATCGAGTCCTCGGAGGCGTTCGCCGTGGATCGATCTTCCTTCCAGACCTGGCTCGCGGACTCGGTGACCACCGAGGGGCTGATGGGGTCTGCGATGCAGTTGGCGGAGGTGCGTTCGCTCGCGCCGTTCCGGCATCTGTCGGCGGCCGACGCGGAGGCGCTGCGCGTGGCGGGTTCCTGGATCCAGGTGGCGCCGGGAGAGGAGGTCGTGCGCCAGGGCGAGCCCGGCGAGCATTTCTACGCGGTGGCAAGCGGTCAGCTCGAGGTGGACAAGGACGGCGAGATCGTCGCCACGATCAAGGCCGGGGGGTTCTTCGGCGAGCTCGCGCTGCTGAACGACGCGCGTCGGGCGGCGACCGTGCGAGCATCGACGCCGGCCCGTCTCTTCCGGTTGGATCGGGAGGGTTTCGACCGCCTGGTGGCCGGCGCCTTCCACCGCGGGACGGTGCGACTGACGGTCGAAGCCGATCGCGTGGTGGGTCGCACGTGATCTGGATGTGACGAACATCACACGCCGATGTGACGCCGGGCACTGCACGGGCCGGCGGGCGGAGGTAAGGTCACGACAGTTGCCGATCCCACCAGGAGGGGATGGAGATGCCGAAGAAGATCACACCGGAGTTCGAGGGCAAGGCCGTCAAGAAGGCGGAGGGTGCGGACGCCGAGGTCAAGCGGGCCACGCGGGCCACCCGTGCCGCCCGTGCCACCAAGGCCACCCGGGCCGCCCGCGCCACCAAGGCC
>JALYMB010000257.1 GCA_030773935.1 Actinomycetota bacterium
GTCTCACGATGGACGTCGGCGGCGGGTCGACGGAGCTCTCGCTGTTCAGCGACCGGCAGCTCGTGCGCTCCTGGACGGTGGGGCTGGGATCCCTGCGCATCAGCGACCTGTACCTGGCAACAGACCCACCGACGGACAAGGAGCTCAAGCGCGCCCGCCACGAGATCGCCGCCGTCCTGCGGGCGGCTGCGCTTCCGTCTCTCGCGGAGGGCGAGGCGCTGGTCGGGATCGGCGGGACGATCCGTAACCTCGCGAAGATGGATCTGCGCCGCAGCGAGTATCCGCTCCCCCTGCTCCACGGCTACGTGCTGGGCAACAGCAGGGTCCACGAGCTCACGGCCGAGCTCGCGACGAGGAAGATGTCGCGCCGAGCACGGATCACCGGCCTCAACCCCGACCGCGCCGACACGATCGTCGGCGGCGCGTTGATCGTCGAGGGCATCGTCGATCACGTACGAGCCGCCGAGGTCGTCGTGTCGAGCCGGGGCCTGCGCGAAGGCCTCGCGCTCGATCGGTTCGGCGGCGAGATCCCGCCCGCGTGGTGGGTACGCACGATCTCGGTCGCGACCCTGGCCTCGAGGTTCACGACTTGGTCGGCCGCCGCCGGCAGCCGGCGCGCGCAGCTCGCCGCGACCCTGCACGAGGCCACGGACCCCGATGCGCCCGACGACGTTCGGGAGATGCTCGGCCACGCCGCCAGCGTGCTGGACATCGGAAGGGCGATCGACTACTACAACCGCTTCGAGCACGCCGCGATGATCGTGACCTCGGCGGACCTTGCGGGGTTCTTGCACGCGGATCTCGGCCTGCTCACGGCGATCCTCCGGCAGACGGACGACGATGTCCGCCTGGGGCCGTACGGGCGGCTCGTGGACGCCAAGAGGCGGACCGCCGTGCTGCGTGCGGCGACCGTCCTCGCCCTCGCCGACGAGCTGAACCGACGGATGCAGCCGGGGGCGCCCGCGACCCTGTCGTGTACCTTCCGGCCCAAGGGTTTCGAGCTCGTTGCCCCGGTGCCCGGGGGGTGGCGGCCCCGGCGTGTGGCGGCTCGATTCCGGCGGGTCTTCGGTCGCCCCTTGATCGTGGTGCCGGCGGAGTCGTCCGCGGGGCCCGCCCCCTCGGCCTGAGCGGCGGGCTACCATGGTCCCAACCGGACCGAGGGGGCAATCGCCGAGTGGACGTGTTCATCTCGATCGACATGGAGGGCATCGCCGGTATCACCACGTTGCGCCAGATCCATCGCGGCACCGACGATTACGCGTGGGCTCGGGAGCTCATGACCGAGGAGGCGAACGCCGCGATCGCCGGATCCTTCGACGGAGGGATCGACCGAGTGGTGGTGTCCGACTCGCACGGTGACATGGGCAACCTCCTGCCGCACAAGCTGGACCAGCGCGCCGAGCTCGTCCAGGGCACGCCGAAGCTGCCGTTCAGCATGATGACCGGGATCGAGAGCGGCTTCCTGTGCGCCCTGTTCCTCGGCTACCACGCCGGTGCGGGCACGCAGGGGGCGATCCTTGACCACACCTACGCGGGCTTCTTCGTGGACGTGCGTGTGAACGGCGAGAGCTGGAACGAGACGCAGCTGAACGCCGCGCTCGCGGGAACGTTCGGCGTCCCGGTGGCGCTGGTGGTGGGCGACCGTGCCTGCTGCGATCAGGCCGGCGCCCGGCTCCCCGGCGTGCGGACGCTCTCGGTGAAGGAGGGGTTCGCCTCGAGCTCGGGCCGGTCGCAGTCGCCCGAGCTCGCACGGACGCTGATCCGCGCGGCCACGCAGGAGGCGATCCGGCAGGCGGGCGACCTCCGTCCCTTCCAGCCGCGACCGCCGTACACCCTGGAGGTCGACATGCTGAACACGCGGATCGCCGACGTGGCGAGTCTGCAGCTTCGGACCGAGCGGCCGGCCCCGTGCACGCTCCGCCTGGAGACCGACGACATCCGCGAGCTGTACCAGGTGCTCCTGTCGTGGATGACCCTGGGCAACACCGTCGCGCCGCATCACCGGATCGACTGACCGGTGGCGCTCGTCAACGTGATCCCCGACCTCGGTGGGTCGTTCGAGTACCTGATCCGCGCGGGCCCCCGCGGCAGGATCGGCGTGGCGCGAGGACGAGGTTCTGCGACGGGTTCCACCGGCGCCGCGTTCGCGTGGTTGATGATCGAAGGAGGCGAGGGTCAGGTCGTGGCGGGGACGGTCACGTCGGACGTGGGGGGCCGCGACGACGTCTTCGACGGCTCCGGATGGTCGGTGTTCATCGGCCCCAAGACCCGGTTCGAGGTCCGGGGGCACCTCCGGTACGCGATCATGGGACGGTCCTGGACGACCAAGATCGCCCCGCGCGTTGTCGAGGCTGCCGACGTCCAGGAGACCTCGGGGGTCGAGGGCAGCGTGGTCCGGACCTACCTGCCCGAGGGACCGCTCGCCTGTGGGGAGACGGTGCACGCGCCGGGCGGATGGGCATCGTGGCGGGCCCACACGCGCGAACAGGAGTCGGTGTTCCTGTACCGCCTCTCACACGACCGCGGCTTCGCGGTCCAGATCCTGGACACCAAGGAGGGCGGGCGCCGCGCCGAGCTCGTGACGGACGGCGAGGTGCGGCGGATCCGGAGCGGCAAGCACCCGGTGGTGGCCGGGCCGGTCGGTGCCATGGTCACCGTATGGGCGCTGGCCGGTCGCGAGGAGGCCTCCGCGGCCGATCTCGTCGGTCCGTCGGCCTGACCCTCGGTCACGCGCTGGCTCTAGAGGCGCGTCCGCGAGAGACCTCGCGGCCACGTCAGACGAAGCCGTAATGCAGCGCCTGCATCGTCTCCATGGACAGGCGGAGGTGCTCTGCACCGCCCAACTCGGCGCCGATATTCTCGAGCGCCCGCAGCGCCGCACCGACCACGGGCGGCACCTCTAGCCGCACAGGGAACGCGTTGGGCGCCGATCGACGCAGCTCCTTCTTCAGTGCCTGCTCGAGGGTGCGGCAGCCGGCCCGGAGCACACCGCCGGCGAGCACGACCTCGAAGGACTCGTCCTGCATCCGCAGCTTGCGTGCGGCCAGGCCGGCGTTGGCGCCGAGTGTGGTGCCGGCGCGCTCGACGATGGCGCGGGCGGCCATATCGCCCTCATCGGCGGCCTCCAGCACCACCGTCGCGAGATCCGAGAGCGGCGGTTGCTTCCGGCTCGTGAACTCGAGCAGGTCCTCGGGGGTCGACCGCCCGAGTCCGGCCAGGTACCCGGCGGTGATCGTGGTGGGCGGCCCGAGCCCTGTGAACGCCTCTGCGACGGCGCGCAGACCTTCGTCCGCGATCTCCGTCGAGCCACCGAAGTCGCCGTACAGCGGGCCGAGGCCCAGCGTGCGGAACTCCTCGCCGGCGGCGTTGCGGCCGGCCGTCACCGTACCGGTCCCCGCGACGACGGCGATCCCCCACGGATGGTTCGCGCCGGCGCGCAACGCAACGAACGCGTCGTTCACGATCTCCTGTTGGCGGCTGAGACCGAGAGAGGCCGGGATCGTCGACAACCGTGCCTGGTCGGACGGCCAGTCGTCCCCGGCGAGCCCGAAGACGCTGGCGTCGATGTCCTCGGGTGAGAGCTGCGCCGCGTGCAGCGCCTCCAACGCCAC
>JALYMB010000258.1 GCA_030773935.1 Actinomycetota bacterium
GAACAACGACGCCGGCCCGTGGGCGCGCTGGTGGTCGGTCGACACCGACCACGACAGGCGGTCGGCGGCCAGCGGACTCGCGCGCAACCTCAAGCCCTTCGGTATCAGGTCCACGAAGATCAAGCTCGACAGCGTCTCCCTCCGTGGATACCGCAGGGAGTCCCTGGACGAGGCGTGGACTCGGTACCTCCCCCCGGTGATGGAACTGACCCCCACCGATGGAACCCCGCAGGTAGCGCCTACCAGCGCGGTTCCATCGGTAGCCATGGGTTCCGTCCCCGAGGGCACCGAAGGGAACTGGCGCCAGATCCAACGCGACGCGGGAGAGGTGCCCGAGGTCGATGAAGCAGTCGCCTTCGAGCGGGCGCTGCGCCTGCTCGACGACATCTGATGTTCCGGACCTAGAGCGCGCGACCGCGCGCGGGAGGAGGAGGAACGATGACCGATCTACAGCCTGAGGACTGGAAGGCACGGAAGGACCGGACGATGGCCGCGCTGTTCGCGGACGTGACCCTCGACGTCGAGGAGTGCGAGTGGAGGATGAACGGCCTCACGGTCGAGGCGAAGGGGCGCGATCACGATGTCCCGTTCCGGACGAACGTCCCCAGCATCATCAGCGCTGCCCTGAAGGCGCGTGCCGAGGTGGAGTCCTCGGGGGATCAGCCATATGACCGCGTCACGACAGACGAGGTGATCGCGATGCTGAACCACCCCGGGAGCCTCCACATCGACAAGCTGGCGCCCGATCCCTCCGACGAGGTCGACCCATGCTGGGTCCCGAGGTTCGTGCTATGGGTCGCCGACTCCGACCAGGGCATCACCGCCGATCTCGCGAAGCCGACGGTTGATCAGATTGGCAGGCAGCTGTGGCGAGTCCTGGAGGACCCGGCCGTCTGAGACGTGCACTGCGGGCTCCGGGGACAACGGGGAGGCCACCCACCCTGGGGCCTGCGGTGTACCTAGTAGAACGTCAGGACTTTGGTCGCGAGGTCAGAGGCTCTGTCGAAGGCCATGAGCGCGGCCATCGCGAGATCGATGCGGCGGGTGGACTTCAGCTTGTCCTTCACCAGCCGGATCCCACGGGCGTCCTGGTGGATGACGCAATGCGAGATGTGCGCGGCGAGGTCCGCGTTCCCGTCGTGGGTGATCGCCCGGTTCTGGACGCCCTCGTAGAACCGAGCGGTGGCGGGCGTGAGCCGCGCGGGCGCCTGCGGGAACTCCTCGATCGGGAACCCCTCGCCCGCCAACACCTGTAGGGATCTCTGCCACCTGAACGGGTCCGCGACGACCTTCACGACCTGGCGGTCCCTGCACGCCCGCCGGATGGCCTCCTCGACGTCGAGCACCGGGACGGCGGCCGCAGCGGTGGGCTGCCACCACTGGATCACCTCGACGTGAGGTCGCTCCTCGACGGAGACCGCCACGAGGGCCGTCGCATCACCGACGCTCGAGCCGTCGAACCCCAGCACCCACCGATCAGCGGCGTCGGCACGATCGGGTGCGGCACACGCTTCCCACAGCTCGCGCGCCATCCACTGCGCCTCCGCATCCGTCCACTGGTTGAGGTGCCAGCGGCGGAACTCGGACTCGTGCATGAACTTGAGGTTGTCGCGGAGCCCCTGGGGCCGCAGGAACGGCCGCCGACACGCCATCGCGGGATTGGCGAGCTTCCACGTGGCGGGATCACGCCAGTCGGCCTCCGGTGGCGCGGAGTACCAGCGGTACAGGAATCCTTCCTCGCCCGCCTCGCCCTGTTTGCACAGTTCGTAGAGCAGGGAGTCGGAGTCGAAGCCCGCCGTGGTGATCGCGAGCAGCAGCGGTTCCGCCGCCTTCACCAGCCCGCCTCGCAGCGCATCCCACAGCAGCGCGTCTTTCTGCAGCCAGAGCTCGTCGAAGATCACGGCGGTGGGGCGCAGGCCGTGCTGCAGCCCGGCGTCGGCGCTCACGGCCTGGAGGAACGCATCACCGGAGCGCGAGCGGATGATCCGGCCGGCGTTCCCGCGGAGGACCTTGAACCGGGCGCTCAGGTCCTTCGAGCGCATCACCATCGCCGCCGCGGCCCGCCACGCGATGGACGCCTGGTCCCTCGAGCCGGCCGCGAGGATGATCTCGGCGTTCGGGTCCGCGTCGAGGAGATACAGCGCCAGGGCTGCGGCCAACTCGGTCTTCCCGTTCCCCCGCGGCATCCCCAGGAGGGCCGTGCGGTAGGTCCTGCGGCCCCCTGCGTCGGTCCTGAGCAGCTCGGCGATGAACTCCCGCTGGAACGGCCTGAGGTCCAATCCGGCGACGTTGCGGATCCACGAGACGGGCGAGGCCCGTACCGGGGGGGGCAGTGCAGTCGGGGGTGCTGCTACAGCGCTCATTCAAAAATCCCGCGTCTGGGTACGGTCGACGAGTGAGGCTCATCTACCAGCTGCTCGACATCAGGTGCCCTGAGGAATGGGGCCACCGCTGCATCAGGCGCGAACATCACTCCGGTCAACACCTCTGGTTCTCGTTGGTCGACCTGTACAAGTGGTGAAGCTTCACGCGATCACGATCGTGGTGGCTGGCGCTGTGCGCGGCGCGTAGCCCGTGGCGTCGGCCTTCACGTCGTTGCACCTCCTGCACGCCACCGTGAGGTTCTCCCTGCGGTTGGTGCCGCCGTGCACCAGCGGCACGATGTGGTCGATGGTGAGCGGGTTGCCTGCCGTGGCAGGGCTACCGCAGTAGGCGCACCAGGGCATCTCGGTCTTCATCCGCCTCGCGAGCTTGGTGAACCGCGAGCCGTGTCGGAGGCTCGTATCCACCGCGTGGTCGGGGCACCGGTTGGCACCGGTCACCGACACCGGGCAGCCGGGCTCGGCGCATGGGCGGGGCAGGCTCATCGCCGCCGGGCCACCTGCAGGCGTGCACGACGGACGAGGTCCTCGGTGCGCACCGCGAGGATCTGCGCCCCCTCGTAGGCGGGGAACGCCGTGACGGATAGCTCCACCAGCCGGGCCTTCACCCTCTCCACCTTCGTGCGCGCGGCGTCCCACCTGTTCTCCACGGGGACGAACCCGACGCTCAGGCCGGTCACCGCTCCGTCGCGGATCAGGGCCAGCACGTCGTCGCCGGCCGCGGTCTGGGAGACCCGGAGCTCGGCGGTGAGGCCGGCGTCGTCCTCGGTGAAGCTCGTCGCCCGTCCGATGGGCAGCCGGTCGCGATCGTGCTGGGCCAGCAGCGGCACCTGCGCGGGATCGGCATCGGCGAACGCGCCGCGTCGGAACGTCTCGGTGTAGCTGCCGATCTTGGCCTCGGTGCCATACGGCATGACGACGCCCGTCAGCGTGCGGCCGTCCTCGCGTTCCTCCAGCGCCAGCGTGATCGTGCGGCGCTCGATCACGAAGCGCCTCCGTCGACGGCCTGCAGGGCGGGCAAAGGCGAAACACGTTTCGCATCTGCCGGCATGGGTGGCAGGTCTTCGAGCTCGCGCACCTCGTCGACGGTGAGGAACCCGGACGCCAGGGCGATGGCGTGGGCCTCGTAGCGTTCCTTCGTCGTGCCGCGGAGCAGAGCGTTGGGGTTGAACTTCACGGTCTGGCCGCGGGGCAGGAGCGTGCCGATCGCCTGCTCCAGACGGATCATCCAGGGTGACAAGCTGTACCGCACGAAGTCCGTAGCGCGGCCCTCGACCGTCGCGTAGGTGAGCGAGTTGCCGGCCTCGCCGCCGATCATCTCCGGCGGGACGCCGAAAGTCCGGGCGATCTCTGCGACGCCGAGCTTGCGGGACTCGACGAACTGGGACTCCTCGGGTGCGATGCTCATGGCCTGCCACGTCACGGCGCCGCCACCCACGACGAGCGGCTCACGCTTGCCGTGCGTGGCGCCGATGAGCTTGGTCTTCGCGAGGTTCACGTCGTCCGCGCTCAGGTTGCTCTCGGAGCTCAGGATGCCCGAGGGTGACGCACCCTCGGAGAAGAACTGGCGGCCGAACCGCTGGGTGGCGAGGCCCAAGGCGATCGTCTCGGCCGCGTAGGCGATCGGAGACAGGCCCTCAGGCTGGCCCGGGTAGCAGTAGGCCCTGACGTGCCACAGGTCGTCCGGGTCGATCTCACGGCCTTTGTACCGCCACGTGAGGCTGCCGTTCGCGTTCACCTGGACGGTGACGTCGTCGGGGTTGACGAGCTCCACCTGCGCGGGCGAGAGGCGCGGGCCTGAGCGGGCGGTGATGAGGCCGTAGGCGTTGCCGCGAAGCAGCAGCGAGACCATCGTGCAGTAGACCCACTCGACGAGCGACCAGCCGGCGGCCGGCTGATCCAGCACCACCGGACGGGCGATCTCTTTGCCGTCGCGGTAGACGTCCACCGGCAACGTGGAGACGGTGTCGGCCAGCAGGCGGACGCAGGCCCAGACGCTCGACAGTCGAAGCGAGGTCTCCACCGTCACCGGAACGTCGGCGAACGTGCCGGGTGACAGCAGCTCTCGCGGCACGATGAACTCCGACCGCTGCTCGACCTTCTTGAACCACGCCATCACGTCACCTCAGGTTCTCGGTCGGGGGCCGGACCGTGACCCGATACACCGCCGCGGCCCCCGTCCGAGCCGAGGCGAGAGCCGGGGGCAAAGAGGAAACCCCGACACTCGCCCGATCAACGTGCCTTCTTCGTGACCTCGACGAGGCTTCCGCCGCGGATGAACGGCTCGACGTCGGCGCGATCGACCTCGAACGTCTCGCCGGTGCGGTACACCCGGCCGTTCGCGGTGAACGAGACGTTCTCCGGGACGGTGACGGTGACCTTCTTCGTCGCCATCACGTGGCTGCGATCCGGTAGGCGCCCTGGCTGTTGCGGACGTGAAACAGAGCGTTGACCTCCACGCGCAGGTTCGTGGTGTTGGTGGCGAACCCGGTGTAGGGGTCGGCGTCGAACCGCATGCTGCCGATGTAGAGAACGCCGAGCATCTCCGGGTCGATCAAGTACATGGGATCCGAGCCGCCGCCGATCCGCTCGACGATCGTCTGGCCGAACAGGGGCGACGCGGTGCCGGTGCCCCGCGTCGCGAAGATGTAGCCGCCGGCGTCTGCCTGCAGGTCGATCGCCGAGGCGTCGGTCGGACTCACGGCCAGGATCGATGGGTCGGCCCCGCCGCCGCGCATAACACCGACGGCGTTTCGGACCTTGTCGACGTTCGTCGTCCCGGTGTTTCCGAATGCCGGGGTGCTGGCCACGATCTGCGCCAGGACGTGGGTATCGATGGCTTTCGCGATCTGGAACGCACCCTCGGCGTTCAGGAACGAGGTGAACGCCGGGATCGACTCCAAGATCTGGTTGGGGATCGTGGGCAGGACCACGGCGAACTGCTGCAGGTCTTCGGTCACGGCCGCGACGGTCGTGTCGAGCGTCGCCTTGGAGGTGACGGCATTCAGGGTCCGGGCCACCGTGCCGGTCAGCGTTCGCACCGACTGCTTCCAGTCCAGAACCGTCGAGGACTCCCCGGCGGAGGTCGTGACGAGGCGGGGGAACAGGAACCGTGAATCCTGGCCCAACGGGACCACGACGCCGGGGAGCCTCGCCCAGCTGTTGACGGCGGGAACGGTCTGCGCACGCGTCTCGACGATCTCGTCTGCCGGTACGGTGACCGATGGGTTCGACTTGAGATCGAATCCACGCTCCAGCACGACGTCGGCCAGGGTGCGGTGCTCGACCTCGGGCTCGCGGGTCGCGGCGGCGCGGGTCTCGGCGATCTGGGTTTCGAGGAGACCCTCGATCTCGTCGTCGAGCTCGCGGACCTCGGCCGTGCGGGTCTGGTGGTCTGCCGCCTCGTCGGCGGTGAGGTCGCGTTCCTCGGTGGATGCGCGGGTCAGGATCTGGTCAGCGGCGTCGCGGACTTCGTCACGCTTCGCTCGCAGGTCGTGGATCTGGGACACGATGCCTCCTCAGGGGAGGCCAGTCCTTAGAGACATCGCACGGCCAGCGTCAAGGATGCTGAGGTTCCGGTGGTGGTCAATTTGAATCTGAGGGGTGATCCTGGGCGTCAGTTTCGAGGAGGTCGCTGGCGCCGGCGACGGTGAGCACCCGGTGCGCGGCGCGCGACGGGTTGCGGAGGATCAGTGATCCGCCGTTCTCGGTGAGTTGACCACGCGCTTGGACGAGCACGTGCAGGGCCGACGAGTCCATGAACTCGACCTCCGAGAAGTCCAGAATGATCGTCTGCTTGGGCCCCATATGCGGTTCGATGGCGTCTCGCAGCCGTCCCGCGGTCGTCATGTCGATCTCGCCGCGGACGTGGATGATCGTCGCCTCGTCCGTTGCGTTGACCTCGGTCGAGAAGTCTTCGGCCATCAACCGGAACTTAGCGGCCTATCGGGCGGGTGGCAATTCTCCGTCGGTCCCGGGTGGTGTCTCAGCTCCATTCAAACTGACGCACTACAGAGGTTCCTTTCCACGGCCCTGACCGTTGCGGCACGTGGACATGGTCGCGGCGATCACGCGCAGCATGGGGTGGGCCGGACGGGCGGCCTGCGCGGGCACCTTCGACGAGTCCACCAACCGCGGCACCTGGGTCATCGAGCCGACCGCGGAGCTCTCCACCCCCGCGTCGGTCGTCGCGAAGCTCGTGATCTGCGACGGCTGTGCAGTCCGCGGCGCGTGTCTGAGGTTCGCGCTCTCCGCTGAGTTCGAAGTGTTCGGGATCTGGGGCGGCACGACCACCATCGAACGCAAGACCCTCGCGCCGCGCTCCACGCGAACGGACGCGATGGGCTACCGAGAGATGCGCCGGATGCAGATCGAACGCGCCGGAGAGATCCTCAAGGCGACGCACGATCAGCGGCTCCGCCGATGGCGACGCTGGGCCGCGGAGGCGCGGAGAGCGCACGCCCGGGGTGAGGACTTCCGAGTCCCACGGAGCCGCATCACTCGGCCGCTCCTGGCCGCGCTGCGAAGTTGGCCCGCGTAGACGCTGCGTGCGAGGATGCCGGTCATGCAGGCCGAGCTTTCACGAGAGGGCGAGTACGTAGGCGTCGTGATCCTGCTTCCCGACGAGGCCGGGGTGACCGTCGACATGTTCGACCCCGCGCAGCAGGAGCAGGTCGAACGCGTGTTCCGCGAGGCGGGTCCAAGCACAACGGTCGCCGGGTTCGGGGCGTGGGAAGAGTTGACGCGCTACGGCGACCCGGTGTGGTTCGAAAGGGTTCTTTCCCGCGATGTCAAAGCCGCAGGCTACGAGTTCACGATCAACCGGAACGACGAGCACCCAGCCGCTCCCCCGAACACTGGTCAGTAGCGCCAGGTCACCGACAGCCGCTGCGGCTCCCAACGTCCTGGGACTCCCGCGCCGTCGACCTCGATGCGCTCGACGAGCCCCCGCAGGAGTTCACGCCGCCATCCGTCAGGTCGCTCATCCCATAGGGCGTGAAGGTCGGTTGTGTCGAGGCCCTCGGAGACGGCGCGAGGGCCGAGATCCCGATTGAGCTTGCGCTCGGCCGCGTCGCGCACCGCCACGGCCGTCTTGCGGCCAGCGTCCCACTCGTCGCGACTCAAGTCGCCGGCGGCGAACAACTCCGAGAGCGTGCGGAGGCGATCCTCAGCGCCGCGGACCTCAGCGAGTGCTCCCGCCTCGTCGGAGGACGACAGCGCCGCCGCGTACATCTTCGCGAGCTCCGGCGTGTCGAGTGCCGCTAGGACCAGGTCTCGAACGTGGGCATCGGTCTTGTTCGCAGCGATCCGGCGCGAGCAGACGGAGCACGCATACCCTCGCGAGTCGCTGGAGGTGTGGCCGCGCATCGACGCCTGACACCTCACGCAGACCATGAGGCCGGTGAGCAGATACCGGCGGGCCTTCGGGCCACCGTTAGGCTTCGAGGTCAGGGCGGAGTTCACGGCCTCCCACGTCTCGCGATCGAGCAGGGCGGGCCAGGAGGCGTCCCCCACCACCTCGCCACGGAAGACCCGCAACCCGGCGTTCGCGGGCCGCCGCAGCATCCGGCGAACGCCGGTCGTGTCCCACCGCGCCCCGGTGGTGGTGGGTTCGTTCCGCGAGTTCCAGTCGGTGGCCAGGGCCGCGGGAGTCTCCCCCGCCTGCACCCTTGCCGCGCCCTCTCGCACGAGCGCTGCCTCCCGCTCGATTAGCACGCGCTCGCCCGTCTGTGGATCGCGGTCCCAGCCGAAGATGCGTGGCCCGCCGTGGGGCCGACCGGATGCCGCGACCTCTTCCATCTTCCGCCGCTGCCGCTCCGAGAGCTTCTCGGATTCGTAGCGGGCGGTGGCGCCCAGGAGCCGGGCAACCATCCGCCCCGAGGCGGTAGAGAGGTCGAGTTCGCCCGCGCTCACGGTCGCAACCGTCGCGCCCGCCGCCTCCACCGTCTCCACGAATGTCTCGAGGTCACGTGGGTGGCGGTAGAGCCTGTCGGGGTGCCACGCGATCACGGCGTCCACCTCGCCCAGCCTGAGGGCGCCCAGGAGCCGCTCGTAGGCCGGACGCGGCCTCCCGGCGTAGGCGGAGGTGTCGTTGTCGGTGAACACCTCCACGACCTCCCAGCCGCGCTGGGCGGCCAGCTTGCGGGCGTCCGACTCCTGCCGGCGTACCCCGAGCGCGTCGAGCGCCCGGTCCTCGCTGATCCTCACGTAGATGCCCGCTCGCCGTGGTGCCGTCGCGGTCGCTGGTTTGGTCATGCCCGAAGCCTACCGCATAGCCTGCTAGCCAGCACGCTCATGGCCACCGGCAGGTCCAGCCCGGGCCCCTCCTTGCGAAGGTTGCCGGGGGACAGATTCACTACGGTCCGGCGAAGCGGCCACTCCAGGCCGCTGGACTCCGCGGCCGGACGGATGCGGTCCCGCGCGTCCAGCACGGCTGCGCCGGGAAGACCGGTCAGGGTGAGCGAGGGCAACCCACGCCCCACGTGGGCCTCGACCGTCACGAGATGCCCGCCGACCCCGAGAACCGTGACCCCGATCACCCGCCCGTACATGGCGGGCACACCGTAGGTGGCGCTGCGGACATCAGCTAGTCCGTCACGGACTAGCTGAACCGTCTCGTCAGAACGCGTCCTGGAAGACCTCGATATCTGCACCGCGGGTTCCCAGGGCCACGCTGGCGACGTCGAACCGTACGGCGATCGGCCGAGTGGACGACGCCTGCAGGAACAGCTCGGCGAGCTGCCGGAGCTTCCGCTGCTTCTGCCGGCCCACGGCCTCGTAGCCGCCCCCGAATGCGTTGCCGCGACGGGTCTTGACCTCGCAGATCACCAGCAGCTCGCCGCGGGCGACCAGGAGGTCGATCTCGCCGGCCGGGCACCGCCAATTGCGGGTCACGATCCGGAACCCCCGCTCCAGGTACCAGGACGCCGCTACCTCCTCGCCCGCCATACCGCGGTCCGCTCGCCGGTCCATCCGCGGCACGCTAGCGCCCGCCTCGGACATCTGGATCGAGAGCGAGTGGCCTCGCTGCTCAGTCGGGGATCGTGGTGGGCTCGTCGCGGCGCGCGAGCTCCTCGACGTTCACGTCGCGTCTGGTCATGACGCGCACACTGGCGACGAACCTCGCCGGCCGGAACATGTCCCACACCCACGCGTCGGTGAGGTCGACCCGAACCCAGCCGTCGTCCGAGGGCGTGAGCTCGACCTGGTTCGCGAGGTAGAAGCGGCGTTCGGTCTCGATCACGTACGTGAACATCGGCAGGACGTCTCGGTATTCGCGGTACAGCTCGAGTTCGCGCTCCTCCTCGAACCGTTCGATGTCGTCCTCGTTCATATCGTCGTCCATGGTCTCACGCCTCCATGATGAGGGGCTCGCGGCCCTCGATGACCTGCGTGTCGCCGCGGGCCAGGGCGAACAGGCTCGCCTGTCCCACACCGGCGAAGCTCAGGCGGTGCACCGGCGTGGGCCCCAGCCGATCCAGGGCCGCCCAGTGCGCGGGCGTGCCGTACCCCTTGTTCGTATCGAAGCAGAACTCGCGGAAGCGTCGGTGCAACGAGCGCATCACGCGATCCCTGGTCACCTTCGCCACGATGGAGGCGGCCGCAACCGAGGCCGCGACGGCATCGCCCTTCTTGATCGCCAGACTGGTGCAGGGCATCCTGGGGACGGGGAACCCGTCGGTGAGTGCATAGTCGGCCGGCACGGGCAGGCTCCGAACGGCGCGGCGCAGCAATGAGATGTTCGACCGGTGCAGACCGTACTGATCGATCCGCCCCGGCGTCGCGCGCACCACCGACCAGGCCACCGCTCCCGCGACGATCCGGGCGTAGCCGGCCTCGCGCTGTGCCTCGCTGAGGACCTTGGAGTCGCGGATCCCGGTTCGATCGAAGTCCGGCGGCAGGATCACGGCGGCGGCCACGAGGGGGCCGGCCAGCGCACCGCGACCGGCCTCGTCGGTGCCGGCGATGTGGCGGAAACCTTCATCGCGGAGGAGCCGCTCGTACCGGTCCAGGTCCTCGATCAGCGCAGCCATCCCATGTCGCCCGGCGGCCAGACGATCGCGAACCCCTGGCCGATCACGTTGTCCATCGGAACGTACCCCAGACCGTGGCAGTCCCCCGCATCATCCGGCGGGAACCTCGAGTCGCAGGAGTGCAGCCGGTTGTCACCCAGCACGAACAGGCTGTCCGCCGGCACCGTCTCCGGGCCGAAGTCGCGGTCGTCGGCAGATCCCACCAGATAGGGCTCGACCAGCTTCGAGCCGTCCACGTACACCTCGCCGGCGCGGATCTCCCAGGTCTCCCCGGGCAGCGCGATGACCCGCTTGATGAAGTCCTCCTCGGCGGGATCGGCTACCCCGGTCCCCTCCCCCAGCCAGTGCAGGAGGCCGCCGATCACACCTCGGTCCTTGCCAGGCGGCGGGTTGGGATCGGAGAACACGATGACGTCGAAGCGCTCGATGTCGCCGAACCGGTAGGCCAGCCGGTTCACCAGCACACGATCGCCGACCTGCAATGTGGGCACCATGGACTCCGACGGGATGAAGAACGCCTGAACGAAGAACGTCTTGATGACGATCGCCATGACCAGCGCGAGTACGACCAATCCGGGCAGTTCGCGGAGGAACCCCTTGTTGTCGTCGGAGCCGGTATCGGGCGCAGACGGCTCGGGCTCGCCGGTGGTGGGAGGGGTTCGCTCGTCGGAGCCGGCTCGGCTCGACACGGAGCTCAGGCCTCGGCGTCGGCCTCAGCGGGGGCTTCGTCGCCCTCGGGTTGGTCGGCGGGGACCTCCACCGCGTCCTGAGTCTCCACGCGCTCGAGGTTCTCGGACGCGTCCTCGGC
>JALYMB010000259.1 GCA_030773935.1 Actinomycetota bacterium
TGGGGGAGCCGCTCGCCGTGCCGGTGCTCGCGGGTGTGCTCCCGCTCGTCTCCGCCCGCCACGCGGCGTTCCTGCACAACGAGGTCCCGGGGATCGTGATCCCCGACGCGGCGCGTGCCCGCCTGTCGGCCGCCGGCGACGATGCGACCGCGGTGGGGGTGGCCATGGCTGCCGAGCTCGTCCGGGATCTCCGTGCCGCCGGCGCCGCCGGTGTGTACGTGATGCCGCAGTTCGGTCGGTACGACCTGGCGGCAGAGCTCGTCGAGGCTGCGCGAGGCTCGTGAGAGGCTCGTTCGCCTCAAGACCCCCGGCCCGGCCTGCCGATAGCGGGTCCGTGCACCCGTCCACCCCTCGTTCAGCGCGTCCGCTGGTCGTCGCGCTGCTCATCGCGTTCGTCCTCGCCGGCGTGCCCGGCCGGGCACTGGCGACGGACCGCTCCGTCGGGCCGGGCGAGATCCGCCGACGGATCGAGAACCTGGACGCGGCGATCGGGCGGGCCGAGGTGCAGATGGCGGAGGGAAGCGTTGCGTCCAACCGGGGAACCTGGCTCCTGTTCACGGCCAGGCGTGCGGTGGAGCTGGCCCGGCTGGCGCTCCGCGACGCGCGTCTGTGGGGTACGGCACCCGACGAGCTCCGGCTGGCGTTGGCGGGACCGACACCGCAGGAGCAGACGCTGGCCAACGCCCTGGCCCGGTATCGGGCCCTGTCCTCCAGCCGCCGCGTCGGGGACGCCGTGCGGTTCGCCGACACCCTTCGAACGCGGATGGTGGAGCTCCAGTTCGCGAGGGCGCGGCAGGTGGAGATGCTCTCGCGGATCGACCGACCGACGGCGCCGCTGACGCTGGGGGAGGCCCCGGCTCCCATCCGCTGGGCGCGCGCGTTGCTGGCGGAGATCGGGGCCCCCGCCTGCGAGGAGAATCGGGTGCTGCTGGTGGCGTGGCAGGCGCAGGAGAGCACCGGCGCCCGGTTCAACCCTCTGGCGACGACCCATCCGATGCAGGGAGCGACCGACTTCAACAGTGTGGGCGTCAAGAACTACCTCTCGCCGTCGCAGGGGCTCGACGCCGTCCGCGAGACCCTGGAACAGGGCGACGCCTCGTACGGCTACGCGTCGATCCTGTCGTCGCTCCGCGCGTGCAGCGACGCAGAGGCGACGGCCTGGTACGTGAACGCGTCGGCATGGTGCCGGGGCTGCACCGAAGGGACCTACCTGACGGCCCTCCTGCCCGTCGTGCGGGCCGACTACCTCGTCTACGCCCGACGATGACCGGCGGCGGATGTGCGCGGTGCGCGGGTCGGCACAGGGGACGATCCGGAAGGTGACGAAGCGGACCAGGTCCCGGACCTGTGGCGTCTGACACAATCAATACCGGAGCCCACCTCCGGGGAAACGCCGCCGTGACCGACACCGCCGAGACGACCGCCGACCACCACCACCTCCTTCATTCCGTCGTCGAAGAGCTCCTCCTTCGGATCGACGAGCGCGTCGATCCGGACCGGAGGGAGGCGGTCGCCGCGTTCGCGAAGGCCTACACCCGCCGGCTCGCGGACGAGGAGATCGCCGGCATGCCGGTCGAGGAGCTCTTCGGGCAGGTGAAGGGGGCGTTCGACTTCGCCGACAGCCGTGGCCCGGCGGCGCAGGCGGTGCGCGTCTTCAACCCGGAGCTCGCCACCGACGGGTACCAGACCGTCGGCACCGTGATCGAGACCAACACCGATGATGCGCCGTTCCTCGTGGACTCCGTGGGAGCGGAGTTGAACGCCCGCAATCTGTTCACGCGGCGTCTCCTGCACCCGGTGATCGGCGCCGAACGAGGCCCGGACGGGCGGATCGAACGGATCTTGAGCGCGCGGGAAGCAGCGCACCGTGAGTCGGTGATGCATTTCGAAGTGGATCGGCGCCTCCCCGAGAGCGAGCGCGAGGATCTGGCGGAGCGTGTCGGGGTCATCCTGGGCGACGTGCGGCTCGTCGTACGGGACTTCGAGCCCATGCGTGAGCGCGCCCGTCACATGGTGGAGATCGCCCGGGCCGGAGCGGTGCGCTACTCGCCGGGCGAGATCGGCGACACCATCGAGTTCATCGAATGGCTGCTGGCGGACAACTTCGTGCTGCTGGGCTATCGCGAGTACGACCTGATCGACACGCCCAAGGGCCGGGCCCTGCAGGCCGCGGCCGACTCCGGCCTCGGGATCCTGTCGAGGGTGGAGCGGTCCGGCTTCGCTGAGCCGGTCCTGCTCAGCTCCATCGAGCCCGCGCTCCGGCGCCGGATCGAGGACGGCGACCTCCTGATCTACTCCAAGACGAACCGATCGGCGACCGTGCACCGGCGGGCTCGCATGGACTACATCGGCGTGCGTCGCGTGGCCCCCGACGGTTCGCTGATCGGCGAGGCGCGACTGATCGGCCTGTTCACATCGAAGGCCTACATGGAACCGGCGTCGAAGACGCCGCTGCTCTCCCGCAAGCTCGAGCAGGTCCTCGTCGCCGAGGATCTGTTCGAGGGGTCGCACGACTACAAGGGCGCGATCGCGTTGTTCGAGTCGTTCCCCAAGGACGAGCTGTTCGCGGCCTCCACGGAGGAGCTGCGAGAGCTCGTCGCGGGACTGCTGCAGGTGCAGAAGCAGCAGGGCATCCGGGTGCTGGTGCGACGCGATCTGTACGGACGAAGCGTGTCCGTCGTGGTAGGGCTGCCGCGCGATCGGTTCAACGCAGAGCTCCGCAAGAAGTTGCAGGCGCTGTTCCTGGAACGGTTCTCCGGGACCACGATCGACTATCACCTGTCGCTCGGAGAATCGGAGTTCGCGCAGATCTTCTTCACGGTGCACGTGGACCAGGGGCAGATCCCGGACGTTCCCTACGAGGAGCTCGAGGCCGAGGTCGAGCGGCTCGCGCGGACGTGGGACGAGGATCTCGCGCAGCAGCTCGCGAAGGTCTACGGCGAGGCGCGCGGATCCGCCCTGGCCCGCAAGTGGGGGCCGCGGTTCCCGGACTACTACCGGTCGAACACCGACTGGGGCCTGATCGTCGGCGACGTGTCCCGGCTCGAGGAGCTGGAGAGCTCGGAGGAAGGGTTCGTGGTGGGCCTGGGCAACGAACGGGCCGGCGAACGGCTCACCCGAGTGACGCTGGTCAAGACCGGCGGCAAGATCGATCTCTCCGCCTTCATGCCCATCCTCGAGGCGCTCGGCCTGCGCGTGGTCGAGGAGGTCCCGACCGGCCTGCTCGGCGAGGGCAAGATCTACATCCATGACTTCGGTGTGCTCGACGCCCGGGGCGGGGTCCTGGACCTGGCGGAGTCCGCCGACCGCGTGGCCGAGTGCATCGCCGCCGTGTGGCGGGGCCAGACCGAGTCCGACTCGTTGCACCGGCTGGTCGTGAGCGCCGGTCTCACGTGGCGAGAGGTCGCGACTCTCCGCGCGTACCGGAAGTACGGCCAGCGGGTGGCCCCGAGCTTCACCGAGGAGTATCAGAACGACGCGCTGGCGGCGAACCCGACCATCGCCGCGAAGCTCGAGCGGCTCTTCGCCGCGAAGTTCGATCCCGCGCGCCCGCTCACCGACGAGGAGATCGCCGAGGATCGCCGCAGCATCCTGCTGGACCTGCGCGAGGTGACCTCGCTGGACCAGGACCGGATCGTGCGCAACTTCCTGGGCACGATCGACGCCACCGTCCGGACGAACGCGTACCTGCCCGATCGCGAGTACGTGAGCTTCAAGATCCGCTCGGCGGACGTCCCCGACATGCCGAAACCTTTCCCGCTGTACGAGATCTTCGTGTACTCGCCGGCGATGGAGGCGATCCATCTGCGAGGCGGCAAGGTCGCGCGGGGCGGGATCCGCTGGTCGGACCGCAAGGAGGACTACCGCACCGAGGTGCTGGGCCTGATGAAGGCCCAGAAGGTGAAGAACGCCGTGATCGTGCCGGACGGCTCCAAGGGCGGGTTCGTCCTGAAACGCACGCCTCCGCTGCCGGATGACCTCAAGAAGGAGGTCTCCGAGGCCTACGTCACCATGATGCGTGGCCTGCTGGACATCACCGACAACCGCGTGGGCGGACGGGTAGTCCACCCCGACGGCGTTCGCGTCCTCGATGAAGAGGATCCCTACCTCGTGGTGGCGCCCGACAAGGGAACCGCCGCGTTCAGCGACACCGCCAACGCGGTCGCCGCCGAGTACGGGTTCTGGTTGGGCGACGCCTTCGCATCCGGCGGCTCGGCCGGGTACGACCACAAGAAGCTCGCGATCACCGCGCGCGGCGCGTGGGAGTCGGTGAAGCGGCACTTCCGAGAGATGGGAATCGACACCCAGACCGAGCCCTTCACCGTGGTGGGGATCGGCGACATGTCCGGCGACGTCTTCGGCAACGGGATGTTGCTCTCACGCGTGATCCGGCTGGTGGCCGCCTTCGATCACCGGCACGTGTTCATCGATCCCGACCCCGTGCCGGCGGTGGGACTGGAGGAGCGCCGGCGGCTGTTCTTCAAGCCGGGGTCGTCGTGGGCCGACTACGGCGTGGCCCTGCTCTCGGACGGCGGTGGTGTCTACGACCGTGACGCCAAGAGCATCACGCTCTCCCCGCAGGCGCGCGCGGCCCTCGATGTGCCCGACGACGCGCCCTCGGAGATAGCGCCCAACGAGGTGATCCGTGCGATCTTGAAGGCCCCCGTCGATCTGCTGTGGAACGGCGGCGTCGGCACGTACGTGAAGCATTCGAAGGAGACGAACGCCGACGTCGGCGACCGCACGAACGACAACGTCCGGATCAGCGGGAACCAGCTCCGGTGTCGTGTGGTGGGGGAGGGCGGCAACCTGGGGCTGACCCAGCGCGGCCGCATCGAATTCGCGCGTGGGGGCGGGCGTATCAACACCGATTTCATCGACAACTCCGGCGGCGTGGACTGCAGCGACCACGAGGTGAACCTCAAGATCCTGCTGGATCTCGCGATCTCCCGCGGTGAGCTCACGCTCGAGGAGCGCAACTCCTTGTTGGAAGCGTGCGCGGTCGACGTCGTCGAGCACGTGCTGTACACGAACTACCTGCAGGCGCAGATCCTGAGCCAGGAGCTCCTCGTGTCGGCGAGCCGGATGGAGTCCTACGAGGATCTGATGCGCCAGCTGGAGAGCGAGGGTGAGCTGGAGCGCGAGGTGGAGTTCCTGCCCACGACCGAGGAGATGGCCGAGCGGCGGGCCAGCGGGGCGACGATGGTCAGGCCGGAGTTGGCGGTCCTGTTGGCGTACGCGAAGCGATCGCTCGCCGACGCGCTCCTGCGGTCGGACCTGCCCGAATCGGAGTACCTGGAGCGCGACATCCGCCGGTACTTCCCGCCCCTGGTCGTCGAGCGCTTCAGCCACCTGCTCCTGGAACATCCATTGCGCCGGGAGCTGAACGCCACGATCCTGGCCAACGACGTCGTGAACTCCCAGGGCGTGACGTTCGTGACCAGGCTGATGACCGAGACCGGCGCGCAGGCGGCCGACGTGGTGCGCGCCTTCCGGATCGCGCGAGACGTGACGGGGGCCGTCGCGCGATGGGCGGATGTGGAGTCGCTGGACGGCGTGATCGATCCGGTCGTGCAGAACGAGCTGATGACCGGTGTCGACTGGCTCGTGGAGACCACCTCCCGCTGGTGGCTGGTTCAGGAGGCGGGGGCTCGCATCGGCGCGACGGTGGAGGATGCCTCGGGGGCGTTCGCGGAGCTGTCCGCCGTGATCGACCGAGTGGGTTCGGACACCTGGCGGGAAGAGCACGAACAGACCGTCCACCGCCTGGTGGCGGAGGGCGTTCCGGAGCCGATCGCGCGACGTCACGCTTTCCAGAGCGAGCTCGTCCATGGACCCGACATCATCTCGGTGGCTCGCGCCAGCATGCGCCCCGTCGCCGACGCCGCCCGCCTGTTCTTCCTCCTGGGTGAGCGTCTGGACATCGACTGGCTCGAATTCCGGCTGGAGGAGATGCCCGCAACGACGAAGTGGCAGCGGTGGGCCGTGCAGTCCATGGAGGACGACGTCTTCCTCGTGCGCCGCCAGCTCGCGGAACGCGTCATCGCCGAGGGCGACGGCGCGCCGGTGGAGGATGCGGTGGAGGGATTCCTGGAGGGCCGGGCCGAACGCGTGGCCAGGCTCAAGCGATTCATGAAGGGACTCGCGAGCGAGGGCGTGACCGACCTCGCACAGCTCACCGTGGCGCTTCGTCAGATCCGTTCGCTGGTCGGGTAGGGGTCAACCGTAGAAGGAGAAGGTTACCCACAGCCAACCCTGCGACTGCACGATCCCGACACCCGCATGGTCGAACGAGCGGTTCAGGATGTTGCGACGGTGGTCGGCGCTGTGCATCCACAGCTCCCGCACTCGCGAGAGGGTGCCCGCCTTCGCCACGTTCTCGCCCCAGCTCGTCGCACCGTACGAGGACGCCCGCGAGGCCAGGTCGGTGGAGTGGAACAGGTACCGCTGCCTGGCCATCTTCCGGCTGTGGTGCCGGGCGTCGTGGGACAGATCCACATTCTTGGTCAGGGGTCGCAGGTCGTGGTGCACCCTGATCCTGTTCACCATGTTCAGCATGCGGCCGCCGAGGCCGGCGGCCTGCGCCGGAGACGCGACACCGGTCAGCAGGACGACGACGAACAGGCCGAGCACGAGCAATGAGCGTGAGCGGGTCATGCGGGGGCCCCCTCCGAACGATCGATTTCCTGGGCTACCCATCACCATCGGCACCCGGGGCGCCAGACCTGAGGTTGCGTACCCTGGCACCCCATGGCTGTGATCGATCTCACGGACGTCGCCTATGCCTGGCCGGGAGGCTGGACCCTCTTCGAGGGCGTCACCCTGCGCGTGCCCAGCGGGCACCACGCGGCGCTGGTCGGCGCGAACGGGATCGGGAAGACCACCCTGCTCCGGGTCATCGCCGGCGAGGAGACCGCCGCGAGGGGGGCGATCAACGTGGACGGCCGCGCCGGCTACATGCGGCAGTTCGTGGCGAAGCCGGCGGAGCCCACGAGCGTGCGTGACTTCCTGGTGTCCTTCGCGGACCGCCCGGTGGCGGAGGCCGGCGCGCGGCTGGGGACCGCCGAGGGGCGTCTGCGGTCCGGAGATCTGGACGAGCGCGCGCAGCTGGCGTACGCGGACGCTCTCGCCGCGTGGGAGGACGCGGGTGGCTACCGCGCCGAGGTGCTGTGGGACACGTGCACCGTCGCGGCGTTCGGCGTCCCCTACGTCGAGGCGGCGGATCGGCAGATCGTGACGCTGTCGGGCGGCGAACAGAAGCGGCTGGCGCTCGAGCTGCTGTTCCGGTCGTCGTTCGACGCGCTGCTACTGGACGAGCCCGACAACTATCTGGACATCGAGGGCAAGACCTGGCTCGAGGAGCAGATCCGCATCAGTGACAAGACGATCCTGTTCGTGAGCCACGACCGTGCCCTGCTGGCGGCCACGGCCACGCGGGTGATCACCTTGGAGGGACATGGAGCGTGGGTGCATCCCGCCGGTTACGACACGTACGCCGAGGCGCGAGAGGCGCGGCTCGAGCGGGTCGACGAGGAGCATCGTCGCTATGCGGAGCGGCACCGCCGCTTGATCGCCACGATGAAGGAGATGAAGCGGAAGGCGGCCTACAACGACAAGTTCGCCTCGAAGGCACGGTCCGCGGAGAAGAAGGTCCAGTGGCACGAGGAGCGTGAGTCGCCGCCGGAGAAGGCTGCGGTGCAGCACGTGAAGATGTCGATCGACGGTGGGCGTACCGGCAAGCTTGCCCTGCGCCTCCGCGGCCTCTCCCTGCCCGGCCTCCTGGGTCCCTTTGACACCGAGATCCTGTTCGGCGAGCGCGTCGGCGTCATCGGCCCCAACGGGACGGGCAAGACCCATTTCCTGCATCTGCTGGCGGGCGAGGAGGTCGCGCACGCAGGCGAATGGAGGCTGGGAGCGCGCGTGCGCCCCGGGCTCTTCGCACAGCTGCACCACAGGCCGGAACTGCGCGGGACCGCCGTCGTCGAGGTCCTGACGAAGAGCGGGATGGGTATGAGCGAGGCCATGGGACGCTGAAGCGCTACGAGCTCGACCGCGCGAGCCGCAACCCTTTCGAGTTGCTCTCGGGAGGCCAGCAGGCGCGGTTCCAGCTGCTCCTGATGGAGGTCGAGAGTCCGACGATGCTGTTGCTGGACGAGCCCACGGACAACCTCGACGTGCACTCCGCCGAGGCCCTGGAGGACGCCCTCAGCAGGTACGAGGGCACGGTGATCGCGGTCACGCACGACCGCTGGTTCATGCGGCTCATGGATCGGTACCTGTTCTTCGAGGAGGACGGGGAGGTCCGGGAGCTGCTCGAGTCTCCCTATCGAACCTCAGCGGCATCGTGAGCGATCTGCGCCCCGTTTCTGTGCGCATGCATGCTCGGCCCGTGGGGTAGGAAGCTTCTGACGAGCGATCTGGGAGAGGGCCATGGGCAGCTACCGGACGGAGACGGAGAAGGAGCGGGAGGCCACGGACATCCAGGCCGTACGCACGAGACTGCTGGCAGAGATGGAGCGATTGACGGACATGCGCCGCGTATTGGAGGAGGCTGCCGCCGACCCGGCCACGGAGCTGCCCGCCGCCGATCGGCATCCCGCGGATACCGGCTCGGACACGTTTGAGCGTTCGAAGACCCTGGCGATCCTCGATCGTACCGACCGTCACCTCGCCGACGTGGACCGAGCGTTGGAGCGTCTGGACCGCGGTGAGTACGGCTTCTGCGAGGCCTGCGGCGAACCGATTGGACCCACCCGGCTGAGTGCGCGGCCGGCCGCCCGGCTGTGTCTGCGGGACCAGGAGATCGCCGAGGAACATGAGACCGCCCCGCGGTAGGGCGGCTCTCATCGGCAGCAACCGACACTCAGGAACGACCGGGAACGACGCGTGCGACGCGAGGCTCACGCGTCGGGCGGGGTCACCGTGTCCTCCGACCCTCGCCGTTCGACGTCCAGATGATCGGCGTCGGCGGAATCGAGGCGCTCTCCGACGACCTCGTGCCCACAGGTGAACGTCTGCACCTCGCGACTGCCCGAGCCCTGCTGTTCGTCCGGGCCCGCGTCGAAGGCCACGTCTCGGAGCCGCCCCACCCCGCACACAGGACAGCGATCGTCGGGCGGGGCGCCGGACGGCATCAGCCACCCCTCCGCGACGGGTCTCGACCCCGAACGACGGCCCGTCCAACGTCCATGTTCAGGGGGTCGCCAGCGGCGGCGCAGGTGAAGGTTCGCGTTTCGGCTCGGGCTCGGGCTCGGGCGGCGGGGTGGGCTGCGGTGAGGGCGGCGCGGGGTCGGGATCCGGACCCGGGACGGGCACGGGTGCCGGGCCGGGTACGGGTGCCGGTCCGGGCAGGGGTTCGGGGGCGGGCACCGGTTCGGGTTCGGGGTCCGGGAAGGGCTGCCTGAGCCGCTGGATCCGCACGTTCCCGTTCATCATCTGCGTTCCTCCATCATCGTACGGTCGCATCTCGATCCCTCCGTCCGGTCGGTGGTCCCGTCGCGGGGTCGCCGAACTCCCCTTCGATCCACGAGCGGCTCACCCCGTCCCTGAGTGAACGGTCAGCGTGTAGCGGTGGACCGGCTCGTGTTGCCAGCAGCGGTCGTCTCGGTTGTACGCGGACAGGCGTGTCTGACATCCCGGCGTCGCGCACGTCCGATCCCGGTCGACCCTGGCGAGGGGCCGGCCTCCGGTGTCTGCGCGCGTCGCGCGCAGGAGCGATCCATCGGGAACCCGGTACGCCTGCGACATGGCCGCCCCCTTCGTCCGTCCGTCGGTCTCGGCCTGGCGATACCCGACAGCGGTGGAAGGCAAACGGTCAGGGACGGTTGCGATCCAGCTCGAACCACACCCGCGTGACCCCATCGCTCGTGACACCCCACCGGTCGGACAGCCGGCTGACCAGGTACAGACCCCAGCCCGACTCGACGTCGCTCTGGGCGGTGCGCGGGGCGGGTTCGAAGCCGCTCCCCTGATCGTTCACCTCGACACGCACCGTATCGTCCGACAGCTTGACCTTCAGTTCGATCGTCTGCGAGGCCTGGAGCCCTGCGTGGCGCACGCTGTTGGTCACCAGCTCGCTCACGAGCAATCGAAGATCCTCAAGCGTCTGCGGCGAGACCTTCTCGCCCAGAGATTCGAGGGCGCTGCGCGCGTCGGGCACCGCGCCGGGCGTGGGACGGAGCTTGAGGTCGATCACGTGGCCTCCTCCCCGCCCACGATGGCGGACGGCTCGAAGACCAACCGCTCCTCGAGCAGGGCCAGACGGAACACGCGCTGGACCTGCTCGGGACCCGGCACCAGGCGCAGTTCTCGCCCATCGCGACGCAGTCGAAGATCCGATGTGATGATCAAGCGCAGGCCGGTGGAGTCCATGAAGCGCAGTCCGCTGAGGTCCAGGCGGATCCCCGCGGGTCCACCGGGTGCGTCGAGTTCCGACAACACACGCCCGAGCTCGTCGGCCGTGGAGATGTCCAGCTCGCCGGTCAGCCGGATCGTCGTTCGGCCGTCATCGTTCTCGTGGCGAACCTCGAGGGTGCTCACACGATCACCTGCGGGATGATGTCCGCGGCTGGGTGCGCCGCCCCGATCCTCTCGCCCATCGCCGACAGTGTGTCCCTGCGCGAGACCCACCTCAAGGATGTCCCGCGGCGGGCCGTGAGCGGCGGCTGAACCATGAGTCGCACCTACCCTGAAACCGCCCTTCCTACCCCATCCGGCCGCGCGCTACTCGGCGGCAACCCGAAGGGGCATGGTGACGGTGTCGACGTCGATCAGGATGCCGGGGAAGAGGGCGGCCAGCAGGTCCGCCCGATGCGAACGAGCGAACCGGTCGTGGTCCTCCAGCCCTTCGCCGGTGGCCGTGCTTCCTCCCGCGCCGTGGACGGTGACCTCCTGGCGCTCCAGATCCACTCGGAAGACGACCTCGGCCGCTCCGGCGTCGATCGCGGCCGCCAGCAGTTCGGAGAACGCGAGCTTGAGATCGTCGGGGCTGACATCGGCCGTGAGGTGACGCGAGACGGCGCCGGCGAACATCCGCGCGGTCAAGGCCAGCGCGGGATCGGCGGGGATGGACAGTTCGAGCGTGGCGGCCGGGGACCCGGCGTTCACGCGTCGGCCACGTCGGCGAGGGTGGTGTGCGTCGGCAGGGCCTCCTCGAGGCCCGTGAGCGCGAGCAGCCGGCGCAGGGGAGAGGTCTCGGGCGCGATCACGACCAATCGGCCGTCGCGTTCGCGCACCCGCTTCAGGCAGGCCACCAGGATCCCCAGCCCCGTGGAGTCGATGAACCCGACGTCGTGGAGGTCGAGGGCGATCTGCGTGGCGCCGCCCTCCAGGGTGGCGAGCACCTCGTCACGCAGGCGCGGCGCGGTGTACAGGTCCAGCTCCCCTGCCGCGACAAGGATCGTCCACTCGCCTTCGTTCCGGCTCTGGATCTCGAGTTCGACGGCTGCCACCTCCCTCGTCTCGGCCGCCCGGTCCGGGCACCCGCCGGGCTCCGGAGCGCGGCTAGTATAGGCGGCCCTGTGATCGAGTCGCTCGGCCCCGTCGTCGTCACCGTTCCGGCCCACGCCGGCTCCGTCCACGTCCTGCGGACCGTGGCTGCGAGTGTCGCCGCCCGCCTCGATCTGTCGATCGACGACGTGGAGGAGATGCGGATCGCGATCGACGAGGCGGCGTCGCTGCTGCTGCGCCTCCACGCGCCGGCCACCGTCCTGCGGGCGGAGCTCACCTCCGACGCGCGGACGCTGACGACCCGGCTCTCCAGCGACGCGGCACTGTCGTCGGATTGGCCGCCCCCGGGCACGGAAGAGTCGTGGCCGTGGCGAGTGATCACCGGTCTGTGCGACGAGGCCGGGTTCGATGTTGCGCCGGATGGCCCAGCGGTGTGGATGCGCCGACGTCGTGGGGGCCGCCAACGGTGACTGACCCGGGTCCCTTCGAGCGGCGGGCGGATCCGGACGACGTCTTGGAGCTGTTCCGGCGTCTGCCCGCACCCGACGTGCGCGACGAACTCACCCGGCGTTTCCTGCCATTGGCCGAGTACCTCGCTCGTCGCTTCACCGGTCGAGGCGAGGCCCAGGAGGACCTCGAGCAGGTCGCGGGTCTGGGTCTGGTACTCGCGATCGACCGCTTCGACGTCGAGCGTGGCGTCGCGTTCTCCACGTACGCGGCCGCGACGATCATCGGGGAGCTGAAGCGGCATTTCCGCGACAAGGGTTGGGCCATCCGGGTCCCGCGTCTGGTGCAGGAGCACTCGCTCAGCGTGGGGAGGGCCGTGCAATCGCTGTGGCAGGAGCTGGGGCGCTCCCCGACGGTGCCCGAGCTCGCGCGAAAGGCAGGCATGTCCGAAGAGGAGGTGCTCGAGGCGATCGACGCGTCGCAGGCCTATCGCGCGTCCTCGATCGACGCGCCGCTGGGAGAGGACGGCGGCACCACGGCCGACACCCTCGGGAGGCAGGACGAGGCCCTGGAGATGTCCGCCGAGTGGGCCACCGTGAGCGATGCCCTCAAGCGTCTCCCGCCCCGAGAGCGAAGGATCGTGTTCCTGCGGTTCTTCCGGGGGCTGACGCAGACCGAGATCGCGCAGGAGGTGGGCATCTCGCAGATGCACGTCTCCCGGCTGTTGGCGCAGACGCTCGCTCAGCTGAGAGGCGAGATCGGCGAGACGGAGACGGAGGCCGATGCGGGGGAGGCCCCCGTCTCCGGATGAGCGTTCGACGCGTTACTTGAAGATG